>JAJCYL010000125.1 GCA_029262955.1 Cytophagales bacterium
CTCTTCTATCACCTCGCCCGGTTGCAACCTTCTTAATTGGAGCATAATACCATTCCGGATATAACTGTCATACTCGGCCATCCCTACTTCTTTCGACTCCACCAGGCCCAATTCAATCAATTTGTTATTCGTGATATAGTATAACGAAACCAAATCAGCTCTGGCTTCTTCCAATGCAGACCTATAACTCTTCAAGGTCTCTTTTGGGGTAGCTACACCAGACTCCAAACGCCCGGACGCATGACCAACCACCTCATGCAATGCCGTATGAAGTTTCCCTGCAAAAGAGCCGTGCTTCTTGCTCCTCTCTTTCTCCTCATCGGTCAAAGCGAACTCATCCGTAAAACCGCCACTACTTGCCTGGGCATACCCATCTATAATATTTCCCAGGCTTACTGATTTGGAACCATAAGTAGAGCGGATCCAATTGGCATTAGGTAAATTGACTCCGATTGGTGTATTAGGAGAAGAATCTCCTGATTCTCCAGCTACGTTAACTACTTTATAAGTCACACCGACAACACTCTCTATCTTATGTGCTTCCATCAATGGTGAATTGTCTTCAAACCATTGCGCATTATCCATCAATACTTTCATTCTTGTCGAAGCCTCAAAATCATTGATTTCAACAATCGTTTCATAAGATCCTCTGAAACCCATTGGATCATTGTACACTTCGACAAAACCTGTGATATAATCAATATCTCCGTCGGTAGCCTGGGACCATGCAATATTGTATTCATCCCATTTCTTCAAATCTCCGGTTTTGTAATATTCAATCAGAAGTTTCAGCGCATCGGATTGAGCTTTATTTTCGGCTAGAGTAGTCGCCTTTTCAAGCCAACCTATCATCTTTTCTATGGCGGCTCCATAGAGCCCTCCTACTTTATAGACTTCCTCATCAATCGATCCGTCACCTTTTCTTATGATTTTGGAATTAAGGCCATAGGATATTGGAGTCGGGTCATTCTTATCGATTCTTTCAGCATAAAAGGCTTCTACTTCTGTTTGGGATACATCTGGATCATAAAAATTGACCGCCGAAGAAAGAAGGAGATCCTTATCGGGGTCAAGACTCACCTTTTTGTTATCAACGTCAGGATCGAAAAGGATATCTGTGATTTCTTCTGATAAATCAGTACTGGTAGCAGAAAGAATAGATTGGAGGTAATCTTTTGAAAATTCCGGCATTATCTTATTCATTGAATAATGGTGGTGGATGCCATTTGAAAACCATATCCTTTTCATGTATGTCTTAAATTGGCCCCACTCAACTGTGCCTTTATCTCCACTATAATTTCTAACAATATGCTCTAGTGCTTTCCTAATAGTCAGATTGTGACGATAGTTCATGGCGTACATAATGTCCCGGCCTTCATATCCTGCCTGGGTTAGATAATAGACATATATTCTTTGTTGTGGTGTCAGCTTTTCCCATCCCGGAACTTGATACCGCTCAATTTTCAAATCGGCAAATTGTTCGGTTTGCCATCTAAAATTTTCAGTGCTTTCAACTATTGATGCTGAGTCCTTTACAGGCTGGGGTGCCTGGCAACTAAATACAAAAAGGACGGCAAATGCGCCGATTAAATTGGTTCTTTTCATGATTGGGTCAATTTGGGGTTCAAAGATAAAAATATTGGTCTATCAAGATCATGAGAGGTGACCTATTTCGAACAATCAGCAAATTTTTTGATCATTATACTTACAAAAGTGAAACTTTATAATTTTATTGAGTTGTCATCGCTGCAATCAGTTACCGCCAGTACAACTGTGAGACTGAGAAGTGAGTAAGGCTTACACTTTTATAGCCAGTTTTAATGGCAGTTTTCTAATTCTACTACCGCTTGCTGCATAAATAGCATTAGTTATTGCCGGAGCAACTGGCGGCAATGGTGGTTCACCTAATCCTCTTGGGCTTCCCTCAGAATCAACAAAGTGAACATTAATTTTCGGAATTTTATCCATTCTCAACCAGGTGTAGTCATGGAAATTACTTTCCCTGGTTCGCCCCCCATTTACATTAATTTCGCCAAAAAGGGCGGCACACATCCCTTCAATAATTGCTCCCTCCACCTGTTGTTCTGCTCCTGATGGATTGATTACTATCCCGCAATCGACGGCGGCAGTAATGTTGTCAATTTTAAGCCGCCCGCCAGAGACAGTCACTTCGGCAACCTCCGCTACAAAAGCCCCCTGGTTATAACTCGCCGCTATTCCCATTCCTGAGCCTTGAGGAAGAGTTTTACCCCAACCACTCTTTTCCATTGCCATTCTGATCACGTTTTTCAGTCTGGCCACATCCATTACAAATCGTCCCGCGACCGGAACTTTATCTTCCTCTCCAAGAAAATGTAGTAGGAATTCTGCAGGATCCTGGGAATTTAAGTGAGCCAATTCATCTAAAAATGAGCCCATGGCAAACACATTAGAAGAATGGGAAACTGCCCTCCACTGACCCAAGGGAACATTGTTGTCAACGTGATGATAAATAAATTCCAGGTTGGGCACAAAACCACCCGGAAATTCATATTCGTCCAACTCCGTGCCCGAAGGTGATCCTTCCCTTTTTAGATAAGTCTTCCTCGAGGCATTGGCCTTTTGATAACGTATTCCTGATATAATACCTCCTTTTAAGGAAGCACTTAACCTGTGGACAGCGGCTGGCCTGTATAAATCGTGACGAACATCATCCTCCCGAGTCCATGTCAGTTTCACCGGCTTCCCTATCCTTTTACTTAATAAAGCAGCATCCATTGCATAATCGACATAATATCTTCGGCCAAAACCACCGCCACTTCGAATCAGGTGAATCTTTATTTTTTGAGAGTCAAGGCCAAAGAGCTTAACCAGCCCGTCTCTCAAAGCCTCCGGATTTTGGGTTGGAGCCCAGACTTCACAGATGTCATTCCGATAATCAACAGTACAATTCATCGGTTCCAAAGTCACATGCGCTAAAAATGGCACCTCGTAATCTGCTGTATGGATTCGTTCTGCCGTTTTCAACGCCTCCCGGATGTCTCCATCTGACCGGGTGACTTCTCCTCTAATTGACAAGGCTTTTTTATAGGTATCAAATATCTGTTCAGTATTTTCTTGTGAAACAGCCTCCCATTTACATTTTAATAATTTATTTGCCTTAAAACAGGCCCACGTATTGGTGGCAATGATCGCAATCCCATTGACAAAATTTGGGCTATTATCTTCAATAATATAGCCGCCAAATTCTTCATTGGTTAATGGCATAATGTCAATCACTCCCGTTACATTCCTGGCCACAACATCATCATACTCCCTGAGCTTACCTTTGTAGTAAGGGCATTTCAACACGGATGCGTAAACCATCCCCCCCACTTCCTGATCAATCCCAAACAGGGGTTGACCAGTTATAATCTCATCCATATCGGGGTTTGATTTTCGCTTACCTATGATACCGTAGTCTTTGGGTTCTTTGAGCGGTGCTTCATCCGGAACAGGGACTAAACTGGCTTCCACCAAAATTTCATGATAGCCAACTTTATTATTTGTACCGGATTGGATAATAAAACCGTCTTTACATTGGCATTCCTCTTTGGGTACACCGAGTTTTATTGAACCGGCAATTAGAAAAACTTCTTTGATGCTTGCTCCAACCTTCCTTAGATCATCCCAATTTAGCCTTACAGCTAGGCTCCCTCCTGCCCATTGTCCACCATACAGCTCCTCATTGTAATCTGCCTGAACCACATGGACCTTTGCCCAGTCAATACACAATTCTTCCGCAATCATCATAGGCAGAGACGTTTTCACGCCCTGGCCGATTTCCGGGTTTTTAGCTATTATTTTGACAGCACCATCGGTGCCAATTTCAATGAATGGAGAAAATCTCGAATAAACAGGTTTTACTTTTGATGAGCTAACATTGCAAGATGATATACCTATCAGAAGGCTTCCTGTAGTAAGTACCGACAGCTTTAAAAATTCTCTTCTATTATTTATCATTAGTTGTTTTATGCATATTCAATAAATAGATATCGATTGAACCATTGGACCAACGGCTAAAAAATATCTGTCTCCCGTCACCCAGTCCATGCAGGTGTGAGATCAGTTTTCCTGTAAATCATTTTCAATTATTCGATGTAAGTTTTTGCCATTTAAATCCATTTGTGAATCTTCTTGTTGCCTACTTCGACAACGTTAAACTCCCTGTTTCCGAAATAACATAATGTTTATTGGCAGCCAACCCTTTGAAGTTTTGTTCCTTTCCATTAGGCCACTTTATTTCCAATAAAGAAATGACATCACTCTCCCCCAAGCCGAAGTGAACTAAAGGTTCACTCATGCTTCCATAGCCTGTGAATGGATAGTGATATCTCATTTGTGTCTTTTTAAGACCCTTGTCGGATGATGTGATTGTCACCCAAGCGCCTATCCCATAACTGTTCGAAACTGTTCCTTTAAGTCGTAATTTAACCCAGTTTTTAGAGGTTTGATTCTCATAAAAGACATTGTCATTTTCACCCTCTCCCCAATTGGCCACGATAATATCCAGGTCTCCATCCCGATCAAAATCACCCCCGCCAGTACCCGCAGAAACATCAGCTGGCATGACGCTCGGGTCATCATAAATTCTTTGAAATGAACTGTCAGAATTCTGAATCAGGAGATAATTCTGAATTTCCGGAAACTTAACGGGTGAACCCATAGTCCCTACGGCAGAGTAAAAGTCAAGTAAACCGTCTTGATTGAAATCACCCCATAGATGAC
>JAJCYL010000126.1 GCA_029262955.1 Cytophagales bacterium
GCTAAACATTAGTGGGCCAGCACTGCGCATACCCGACAAATTTTTATTTGATTCTCCATCAAAATTCCCAATCCAAACTACAATAGTCCAATCTGGTGTTACACCAACCGCCCAGGCGTCCTTGTGGCCATAGCTTGTCCCTGTTTTCCAGGCGATTTGTCTTTGAGTACTGTACTTCTTCCAGTAGAATTCAAGTCCCGGTCGGATCAGCTCCTGTAGTTCTTCCAAAACTAATCTCGTTGCCCCTCGGCTAACTATTTGAGGTTTAAAATCATCCTGATAATTTTCTACCCCAAAACCAATTTCTGAAAATACACCTCCATTAGCCATTCCTCTGAAAAGTTTAGCCATATCCCATGGGCTGACTTCAGCACCACCCAAAATCAATGGAAGTCCGTAGTCATCTGGCTCTCTGAAAAGCGAACTAATACCTGCCGCTTTCAAAGCACGATAGAATTTATCAACACCATATGCATTCAAAATACGAACAGCAGGTACATTCAGGGAATGCACTAATGCCTCACTAGCCGTCACGATTCCTTTGAATTTTTCAGATGCGTTACTGGGCGAAAAACTGCTGAAATAGGACGGGATATCTTTAACCAGTGTCTTTGGTAGAATTAAGCCATCATCTATTGCTAATGCGTACAAAAAGGGTTTTAAAATGGAACCAGATGACCGAAATGATTGAATCCCATCAACTTTCCCATTATTGTCCAGATCAAAGTAATTCTGAGACCCTACATAACTTACTACTTCCCCCGTATGGTTGTTAACTACAAGGGATGAAGCATTTCTTATACCCATTTGAGCCAATTGTGCAGCATGTTGCTTTACAAAAAAATTAGTTTCCGACTGAATATGAATATCTATAGATGTGCGTACAATTGATAATTGATTCTTACGATGTATGATGTCAGTAAGGTGTGGAGAGTAAAGAGGGAACGGTATGATTTCAGTTGGCACCTTTTCTAATAATGAAAGTCCGTATGTTTCATCGGTAATAATCCTTCGGTCATTTAAGGTTTTTAACAATGCATTCCGTTTTCTTTCCAAAGTCAATGGATTATGGGATGGAAATATTATTCCGGGAGCATTTGGGAGTACCGCGAGAGTGGCCGCTTCACTCCATGTTAATTGGGACGGTTCTTTTCCAAAATATCGATGGGAGGCAGCCAAATAGCCTTGAACGTTGCCACCATAAGGGGCGTGAGTTAAATAATCTCTTAGAATCTCGTCCTTATCGTAGTTATATTCAAGTTTTAAGGCCAAAAAAAACTCCCTGATTTTATACCTAAGGGTTCGCGGATTGTCCATTATCATTCTGGCCAATTGCATAGTAATCGTACTCCCGCCACTTACAACCCTATTGTGCTTAATGTTTAAATAGAAAGCCCGAAAGAGTGAAAGAGGATTGAAGCCTGGATGAAAACGAAAGTACCTGTCTTCGTAATTTGAAACTGCAATCTCCAGATTCTTCGGAATTTCATGCAGTTGTGGTGGAAGACACCATTGTTCCTCCTGATTAAGAAATACCCGAAGAATGGTACTGTCTTTGGCCAAAATTACCTGGCTATAGTCTCGGTTGAGTCGTTCCTCCTCCATTGGAACCAAGAAATAGCTCCAAAGCCCAAGTAGTAAAGCGGTGCTCGTTAGAAATACTGGGTTCTCTAACAATTTCATTTTAGTCTTTCACTACTTTGACAGTGGTTGCGGCTCTAGTTACCCTATAATCTCTGTTATACATTGCTTCGCAGCGTGCACCTGGTAATACATAGGAACCGGAAGAAACGGCATTGATTTTCAGAATAAAATCCTCAGGCTTGCTTTTGGCCAGGTCAAAAAACCACATGATTCGATCGTCACGAATGTCTAGATACTCTTCATTTCCGGTGTTAAGATGTTGCAACCACTGTGGCAGCACCTCTCCTGATAATCTCGTATTTTCAACCTCCCAACCTGAAGGAAGTAGCTGCACTAAAGCCAACTCTTCAATCTTTGGTACAACGCTCGTATTAGATACCTTGAAATGGCCGTAGAAGGTTTCCCCTTGCTTAATTCTTGAAGGCTCAATTACTTCGCCATCTTCATTAAACCAGCTTATCTGCAAATCCAGGTTCTTACTTTCATCTTTTGTTTGGTCAATTAAAGGAACGCCATTGGATCCCAGTGTTACATACAATTGTTCAATATTGACATCTTCGTTTATGGCAACTTGAATATTCTGGCCATACCCTTCATTGATATACAATGAATATGTATCTACAGTTTTAATAGCCTCTTTACTACCATCTGGCAACGTGACATTTCCTTCAATAATCAAATCATCACTCACCTTAATACCTGCATAATCGAAGTAATTCCCAATCCCGAGTAGCATTTGCCCCACGGTTTGAGTCGAATACCAATATTGACTGGATAACACCTTAGCGAGTTCTTTAGCCATTAATTCAGCCTCGGAACTGCGTTCGGTCAATACCAGGCATTGTAAAATGATACCCATATCCCGATAGTGAGAACCATATGAATTGGCAAATTCAACATACTCATCAACATCCGTTTTAATCGCATCTATCAGATTATTAACTGGCTCATCCGCTCCGGCCAGTTTGTAAGCAGTTACTAATTGCCACTTCTGAACGTTGCTAAGCTCATCGAAATCATTCTGTCTTAACAGGTTCATCTCCTGCATGGGAGCTTTACCAGCCAGGGCAAGAACATAAGCCCTATTGACACGTGTCATGTAGCTGTCCTTATTACTAACAGCATTTCGACTTTGTCTTTGTAGGTATCTAATAATGCCATCATACATTCCATCCGGTACTACATATCCATTTTTTCGGGCCTGAATCAAAAATTGACCCGCGTAGTTACTTCCCCATGACGATGCAGAATTCCCTCCCGGCCAATAACTGAAACCTCCATCATTGAGCTGGAAAATACGTAACCTAGAAATGCCCTCATTGATGTTATGGTCCACTTTATTCACCATCAATTGATCGTTCGCCAATAAAGTTTTCAAAGCCAATTGAGGAAAGACAGAAGAAGTAGTTTGTTCAATGCAGCCATAGGGATATCGTATCAAATAATCCAGGCGATGGAGGAAATCCATGTTGGGAAATATTGCGAGATGAAGCCTTGCATTATTCGTACCATCCAACCCGATTATTGGCAAATTGAATGTCATTGATTGACCGGGTTTGATGATCTTTTGTTCCTGCTGATATACCCTGGCTGAACTGGGACTTACAGGGATATCAGCTTCGAATGTGCTGTTAACATCTTTACCCACTCCGGTGATGGTAATCTTACTTTGCCCAATTGCAGACTTTACTTTTGCCCTGAAATGGAACATCTGATCAACCTCATTTTTGAAGGTATGATCTTGAGAGACGTTACCAACAATTTCAATTGGTCCTTCCGTCTTAATTGAAATTTTCACTGCACCAATATTGGCCCTGGTAGCAAACACATTCACTGGAATATCGAACTCATCCCCAGGTTTCAATGCCCTGGGAAGGGTTGGTTGTACGATGAGGTCACTTCGAACTGGCACTGTCTTTTCTCCAGTGGCATACGTACTGCCTTTAGCTCCCACAACCATTACCCGAACTGACCCAACATAGTTGGGCATTTGGAAACTGACAGACGACTTGCCATTAGCATTGGTCATCATAGGACCCTTAAACATACTTACCGGTTTAAACCGCTTCTTCTTTTCAAATGGATCCACCTGGGATTCGCGATAATCTCCATCACCTCCAATAGAGAAGGTTTTG
>JAJCYL010000127.1 GCA_029262955.1 Cytophagales bacterium
CAAGACCTATTATATCAGTGATGGCAAGAGTTATTTGATCAAAGAATTTGTTGAAGCCATCAAAACATCAATGAACAGAAAAACATTGAAAGTCATAATCCCGGTACCAATTGTATCGGCAATAGCATTTATTCTTGAAAAAATATTAGGGGTATTTGGTAAAGTACCTGCCCTTAATTCTGAGAAGATGGCAGAGTTAACCAGTACAAACTGGACTTGTGATATGACGCCATACTTCAATGATATTTCTACCAAACCAAAATACGACCTTCAGGCAGCAGTAGATGAAACTGTTACCTGGTATAAACAAAAAAACTGGATTTAATCAATAAACCGAATACTACAGATGTCAAATATGCAAATTGAACAAGCAAATGGAAAGCTGGGAATCTTAACTCCCGGAATGGGAGCCGTGGCAACTACTTTTATGGCCGGGGTACTTGCCGTGAGAAAAGGGATCTCGTCACCAATAGGATCGCTTACTCAAATGGGTACTATAAGATTAGGAAAGCGTACTGAAAACAGGTCTCCACTGGTCAAAGATTTTGTGCCACTTGCAGGATTAAATGACATTGTTTTCGGTGGATGGGATGTATTTCCTGATAACGCGTATGAGGCGGCAATGCACGCCCAGGTATTAGACAAGGATCTGCTCAATGAAATTAAAGATGATCTTGAGAAGATTAGTCCAATGAAGGCTGTCTTTGATAAGAATTATGTAAAACGCCTGAATGGTACTCACATTAAGAGTGAAGTCAATAAAATGGAGTTGGCTGAAGCTGTGATGAGAGATATTGAAGCTTTCCAGACAAGCAACGGCTGTGATCGTGTAGTTATGGTGTGGTGTGGTTCAACTGAAATATACATTGAGGAATCAGAGGTTCACTCAACCATCGAGAAGCTTGAAGAGGGTCTCAGGAACAATCACGAAGACATCGCGCCAAGTATGATCTATGCCTATGCAGCTATTAAAATGGGTGTTCCGTATGCCAATGGTGCACCTAACTTATCCTGTGATGTTCCCGCGTTAGTTGAATTATCAAAACAAACTGGTACACCAATAGCTGGTAAAGATTTCAAAACGGGTCAAACGCTGATGAAGACAATTCTTGCCCCCGGTTTGAAGGCTAGAAGTTTAGGAATTAGTGGCTGGTTCTCCACCAATATTCTTGGCAATCGAGATGGAGAAGTCTTGGATGATCCTGATAATTTCAAAACCAAAGAAGTATCTAAGCTTGGTGTCCTGGAACATATTCTGCAACCTGATAAGAATCCAGAGCTTTATAAAGATCTATATCATAAAGTAAGAATTAACTACTATCCCCCTCGAGGAGATAACAAAGAAGGCTGGGATAATATTGACATCTTTGGATGGCTTGGTTACCCGATGCAAATCAAAGTGGATTTTCTGTGTAAGGACTCGATTTTGGCCGCACCCTTGGTGTTGGATCTGGCACTTTTCTTAGATCTTGGAAAAAGAGCCGGCATGAAGGGTATTCAGGAATGGCTATCCTTTTATTTGAAGTCGCCTCAAACTTTACCCGGATTACCGCCACAGCATGACATATTCATTCAATTAAAGAAGCTTGAAAACACACTTCGTCATATGATGGGGGAGGATCTCATCACAGATCTTGGTCTTGACTATTATGAAGAGGACTAGCCATTAAATGTTGGGTTTCTATCGTTTTCTGGCAACAGGATTTGGCTCAGGATATGCACCAATAGCCCCCGGAACTGCTGGGGCTCTAATGGGTCTTTTGTTATTATATGGCTGGCAATCCGTAACTCCGGCAGGTTACTTTACAGATAGTTATTTCATACCCTTGATCGTAATGACCATCATCTTCAATATGATAGGTGTGTTCGTTACTAATAAAGTAGAAAAGGACTGGGGGCCCGATCCATCCAGGGTGGTAATTGACGAAATCGTTGGCATGTGGATTGCGGTTTTATGGGTGCCTCCAACACTCATGAATTGGGGAATTGCCTTTGTTCTATTCAGGTTTTTCGATATCGCCAAACCATTGGGGATCAGGAAACTGGAGTCGATTCCCGGGGGTTGGGGTGTGATGTTAGACGACGTATTAGCTGGAATATATGCTAACTTAGTCCTACAAGTGATCGTCCGGCTTATATAAATCATATGAAATTACGGGGAAAAAGTAAGGGTAAACCATCTGCCTTAGTTTCTTTTTTCCGCTATAATCTGGTTGCTTTAATCGCCACTGGTTTAGATTTCCTCATTCTTGTTCTGCTTACTGAATTGTTGGAAGTCTGGTACTTGATCTCCACCATTTTTGCAGCCACCTGTGGCGCTCTCACCGCATTTCTCCTTGGCAGATATTGGGTATTTGTATCCATTGAGCGTAAGGTACACACCCAGGCCTTTCGGTTCTTTATTGTAGCCATAGGGAGTATTGCCCTTAATAGTTTTGGTGTATATGCATTTACCGAGTTCGTAGCACTACAATATCTCATATCCAAAATTATTACGTCCATCATTGTTGGAGTAGGATACAACTATCTGCTAGGTCGTTACTTCGTTTTTAACTGACGCAACCTTCCGGTTCTCGCTATTATTTACCTCTCATACGACAGACTGATTTTTAGTATGTCAAAGAATCTAGTTTCATTAAATTCGCGGTCTATTAGAATAACTTCCCACTTGGGAAAGAAATTGATCGCATAGAATTCAAAGAAAATAGCATGACTCAAAAAGCTAAGATTATTTATACCAAGACCGACGAGGCTCCTGCCCTGGCAACTTATTCGTTACTACCAATCATTCAGAAATTTGCTGCCCCCACAGGAGCAGTTGTAGAGACTCGGGACATATCTGTTGCTGCGAGAATTCTTGCTAATTTCCCTGAATACCTCACAGATGATCAGAAAATTTCTGATGCCTTGACAGAATTAGGTGATTTGACCCAACATCCAGAAGCAAACATTATTAAACTGCCCAATGTCAGTGCTTCCATTCCTCAATTAAAAGAGGCGATCAGGGAATTGCAATCCAAAGGTTTTAAACTTCCGGAATATCCGGAAGAAGCAAAAAGTGATGAGGACAAAACGGTCAAAGCCAAGTACGAAAAAATAAAAGGAAGCGCCGTTAATCCGATACTAAGGGAAGGTAATTCTGACCGAAGAGCCCCGGGTGCTGTAAAAGCATATGCCAGAAAACATCCACACTCCATGGGGGAATGGAAGTCGGACTCAAAGACCCATGTGGCCAGTATGAGTTCCAACGATTTTTATGGAAGTGAAGAATCAGTTACCCTTAATGAGCCTACAGATGTTAAAATAGAGTTAGTAACTTCTGCTGGTGCTTCAACAATTCTAAAAGAAAAAATTTCATTACTTGCAGACGAGGTTATTGATGCAACAGTGATGAGCCACAAAGCATTGAGAGCTTTTATTGAAGCTGAAATCGAAGATGCCCATAAACAAGGTGTCTTATTTTCAGTACACCTCAAGGCGACTATGATGAAGGTTTCGGATCCCATCATTTTTGGCCATGTGGTAACAGTTTTCTATAAGGATGTCTTTGAGAAACATAGCGATCTCTTTAATCAAATTGGTGTCGACCCTAAGAATGGATTGGGCGATGTTTATGCTAAAATTCAAAATCTTCCTACAGACCAAAGAGCCGAGGTAGAGGCTGATATTCAAGCCTGTTATCAAAACAGGCCAGAATTGGCCATGGTAAATTCAGATAAAGGGATCACTAACCTTCACGTACCAAGTGATGTGATTATCGACGCCTCAATGCCAGCAGCAATTAGAACCTCTGGCCAAATGTGGGGTCCCGATGGCCAACTCCAGGATATGAAGGCTGTTATCCCTGATAGAAGTTACGCCGGAGTATATGCCACAGTGATAGAAGATTGTAAAAAGCATGGCGCCTACGACCCTACAACTATGGGAAGTGTCCCTAACGTAGGGCTAATGGCACAAAAAGCTGAAGAGTATGGGTCACATGATAAAACTTTCGAAATACCCACAGACGGCGTGGTTAAGGTAATTGATGCTTCAGGTAATGTGCTGATTGAGCATACAGTTGAAGAGGGCGATATCTGGAGAATGTGCCAGGTTAAAGATGCTCCGATACAAGATTGGGTTAAACTTGCTGTTAATAGAGCCAGGGCAACGGGAGTACCAACTGTGTTCTGGTTAGATCAAAACAGAGCTCATGACGCTCTGTTAATTGAGAAAGTAAACAAATATCTCCCTAAGCACGATACCACAGGGTTAGATATCCGCATCATGTCTCCGGAGGAAGCGACAAAATTATCAGTTGAAAGAATAAGAGAGGGAAAGGATACGATTTCTGTGACTGGAAATGTACTTAGAGACTACCTAACTGACTTGTTCCCAATCCTTGAAGTAGGAACCAGTGCCAAAATGTTATCCATTGTACCATTAATGAATGGTGGTGGCCTTTTTGAGACAGGAGCGGGAGGTTCAGCTCCCAAGCATGTTCAACAGTTTGTAGAAGAAGGCCATCTCCGCTGGGATTCTCTGGGAGAATTTCTTGCCCTGGCTGCTTCCTTAGAGCACCTTGGCAATTTGATTAACAGTGATAAAGCAATAATTCTTTCGCAAACTTTGGATTCAGCTACTGGTAAGTTCCTTGAGACCAATAAATCACCATCGCGAAAAGTGAATGAATTAGACAACCGAGGGAGTCACTTTTATCTGGCATTGTACTGGGCACAAGCTTTAGCAGCACAAACAAATGATGTCGATTTGCAAGCACGGTTCAAACCGCTTGCTGATGAGCTCGCCGCTAATGAAAATATTATTGTTGATGAGTTGAATGCAGTACAAGGCCAGCCAATTGATATTGGTGGTTACTATCTTCCAAATGAAGAATTGGTAACAAAAGCAATGCGTCCGAGTACTACTCTAAATAATATTATCAACAACTTTAGCTAATCGTATAAAGAAGGGGGCTCACATATAATTTGCCATGAAGAAAAAACTTCCCCTTTTTCCATTGAACCTCGTCGCTTTCCCAGGAGAGGAGCTCAATCTTCATGTATTTGAGCCACGGTATAAGCAGTTGGTAAATGAATGTCTCGAACAGAGTTCCACCTTTGGGATTCCAGCATATATCCACAACAGACTGGAAATGGGTACTGAAGTGGAAATCATTGAACTAGTCAAAACCTATTCAGATGGGCGAATGGATATTCGCACCCGGGGATTGGCAATATTTAAGGTCCTTGATTTTGAAAACCCTTTAAATGAAAAATTATATAGTGGAGGCACGGTAGAGATCCATATGATTGATATGGATATTGACGAGGAAAAAGTAATTAAAATTAAATCCCTTCTGGACAATTTCTATAAACTTTTAAAGGTTGATAATCCTTACCAATCAGACAAGTACAAAACTTCATTTGACTTTGCGCATAAGATTGGCTTGTCGCTAAATGAAGAATACTCACTACTGCAAATGAAGACTGAGGAGGAAAGATTAAATTTCATCACAGCGCACCTCAGAAAAACCACACCTGTTCTAAAGGAAGTTGAGAGGACCAAAGAGAAAATAGCATTGAACGGCCATTTTAAAAGGTTGGGTCCCCTTAAATTTTAAATATCGATGCCTTCATCTTCTACTATTTCACATCTTTGTATCACGTAATAACTTAACCCAATGTCCAAAGTTTTAATAATAGGTGCAGGCGGAGTAGGTCGAGTGGTTACTTACAAATGTGCACAAGTCCCGGAGGTATTTTCACAGATTACCCTGGCAAGTAGAACTAAATCTAAATGCGATGAGATTGCTATTGCCATCAAAGATAAATATGGAACAGACATTCGAACGGAACAAGTGGATGCCGATGAAGTTCCTCAACTTGTCGATTTGATCAATGATGTACGTCCTGAGCTTGTTATTAACGTGGCACTCCCTTACCAGGATCTTACCATAATGGACGCCTGCCTGGCAACCAAAGTTCATTACCTGGATACAGCCAATTATGAACCGAGAGATGAGGCGAAATTCGAGTATAAATGGCAATGGGCGTATCAGGACAAATTCAAGGCAGCGGGTTTAACAGCAGTACTTGGGTCGGGATTTGATCCAGGGGTAACTAGCGTTTTCACTGCATACGCAGCCAAACACCACTTCGATGAAATTCATTACCTGGATATTGTTGATTGTAATGGGGGAGATCATGGAAAAGCCTTTGCTACCAATTTTAATCCAGAAATCAATATTAGGGAGGTGACACAAAAAGGAAAGTTTTTCGAAAATAATGAATGGATAGAAACTGAACCTCATAAGATCAGAAAGGAGCTCAGTTATCCTAATATAGGCTCAAAAAGTTCTTACCTTATCTATCATGAAGAGCTTGAGTCACTCGTCAAAAATTATCCAACGCTCAAAAGAGCAAGATTTTGGATGACCTTTGGAGAAGAATACCTCACTCATCTCAGAGTTATACAAAATATAGGGATGGCGGGAATTGCGCCAGTGATGTTTGAAGGTAAAGAGATTGTTCCCCTTCAGTTTCTAAAGGCCGTATTGCCCGATCCGGGAGATCTCGGGGAAGATTATGTTGGTGAAACATCCATCGGTTGTCGTATTCGGGGTATCAAAGATGGGGCAGAGAAAACTTACTATATCTACAATAACTGTCATCATCAGGAAGCCTATGGTGAAACTGGTGCTCAAGGTGTTTCATTTACAACCGGCGTGCCCGCTATGATCGGTGCCATGCTGGTCCTGACTGGAAAATGGACAGGCCAAGGTGTATTTAATGTGGAAGAGTTTGACCCAGATCCATTTTTGGAAGCGTTAGAAAAATACGGCCTCCCTTGGCACGAACTACATGATGTTAACTTGGAAATGGACTAATGTCAGTTGATTATTCCAAAATACCATCTCCCTGTTACCTACTCGAGGAAAAGCGGTTGAGGAATAACCTCCGACTTATTCAAAAAGTCAGTAAAGAAGCAGATGTTGAAATTATTTTAGCTTTCAAGGGGTTTGCGATGTGGGGTGTTTTTCCAATAATAAAAGAATACATCAATGGGGCTGCGGTGAGTTCTCTGAATGAGGCCAGGCTAGCAACTGAAGAATTGTCTTTTAAAACTCACACATACGCTCCGGCATATAGTGCTGGTGAATTCGAAGACTTAATGCGCCTTAGCAGTCATATCACGTTCAATTCCTTAAGTCAATTTGAAAAATTCCAATCAAACATTGAGCATTTCAATGACCATAGCATTTCGTGTGGTCTTAGGGTTAACCCTGAATATTCAGATGTAACTACGATATTATACAATCCCGCTTCTCCTTTTTCGCGGCTTGGGGTAACTGAAACACATTTGAAAAAAGGCCTTCCCATTGGTATAGAAGGCTTACACTTTCATGTATTATGTGAGTCGTCCTCTTCTGCCCTGGAAAAAGCCCTCCATTCATTTGAGGCAAAATTTGGTCATCTGCTCTCTCAAGTTAAATGGGTGAATATGGGAGGGGGACATCTAATGACCAAAAAAGATTACGACATCTCCCACTTAATTCAGTTGTTAACTGATTTCAAGAAAAAACATAATGTAAATATCATTTTGGAACCTGGAAGTGCTTTTGCCTGGGAAACTGGTGATCTGGTTTCAACTGTAATGGATATTATTGAAAATAATGGGGTGCAAACGGCGATCCTCGATACTTCTTTCACCTGCCATATGCCTGACTGTCTTGAGATGCCATACAGGCCAACTATTAAAGGGGCCTCTTCACAAGTTGAATCGAATCAACCCACTTACAGGTTGGGTGGATTGAGTTGTCTTGCAGGTGATTTCTTAGACGAATATTCTTTTGATCAAGAATTAAACCCAGGCAGCAAAGTGATTTTCAAGGACATGATGCATTATACAATGGTAAAAACGACCACCTTCAATGGTGTGGCGCATCCGTCCATTGGCATTTGGAATGAGAATGATGAATTTAATTTAATTAGAAGCTTCGGATACGATGATTATAAAAAGCGACTTTCCTAATCTATAATTCGATATAGATAGTTCCCTCCTCCTCAATTATTTTATACACCCTTAGATCCCTGCAACGTCGAGAAGACTCCTCTCCGGTTTGGAGGTTGAATCGATACGAATGCCATGGGCAAACAATTTCTCCCAAATAGTTTAGGGTCCCTTTTACCAAAGATTCTCCCAGGTGAGGGCAGGAATTAGATACCGCTTGAAAGGTGTCATTGTTATTGATGAGACAGATACTCTCTCCATCTATGACAATTTTTACCTTCCTACCCGTCGGAACTGCACTCAAACCAACCTCTTTACTCTCAAAAACCTGATGTCTATTCAATGTTTTAGTGATAGAATTATTCTTTGAATAAATATGACTAAAATAATTTAACTGCTAAAACAATCTACTCACCTCAATTACAGTTGGGTTCGTCGAAATAGTCCAACTTACCTCCTTTTCACCAGTATATTAGTATAGAATCAGACAGATAATGGTACTAATCAACGAACATAAATATCAATATACGGGGGTCATCCAAATGCTTTTGAGGTCTGGTTTTTACATTTGGGCTCTGGATTTTGTCCAAGCAAACCCCCGTTTTTTCCCTTCTACAATTATTCCCTTACTGTTGGGTAGGATATACCAAGCTGCTCCAGGTAAGTATCGTACTTAGTTTCATCATAATAAAACTTCTCTAACTGGGGTCTAAATTCGTTCATGATCTCAGCATTCAAATAAGTAGCTGGCTTTTCTTCCTTAGATATCATAGGCTGATACTCTGTCTCCATTCCCTGCACATCCCTAAAATAAGTCCAGGCCTGCTCTACCAACTCAGGTTGAGTCAGAAAGTCTAGCAATGTCATAGCAATTACTCTTGCTCCTGCTGTAGCTCCTTTATGGGCAATAGGTGTCGCCATTGCCACAGCATTTGACCAGTGGTGTCCTTGCAAACCTGGGACGTTGGATGGAAACCTCATGGTAACAGTTGGTAACTTCCACGAGATATCTCCAATATCATCAGAACCTCCACTGATAGGATTTTTAACCGGCAAACCCAATTCCATCAACTCAGAAGACAAACCTTCCTCCTCTTTTGAATTCACCTCTTTTTGAAGTGCCTTAGCAAGTATCTGATCATTTTCATCCCATTTGGGTAAACCAACGACCTTAATATTTTCATACATCTGTTCAGCAATCACTTTGTTGAAGTGGCGTGGCCAGGCACTACCTAAAACCCTTCGTGACACGGTAGTACTGGTCATTAATGCGGCACCATCAGCTATTTTATTCGCTTTTTCATACATAGCCATGATTTCAGGGTATCTAATATTTCGGAAGTAGTACCAAATTGATGCCTTAGATGGTACAACATTAGGCTGATCACCACCATTGGTAATTACCGAATGTGAACGTTGTAGAGGGTGTAGATGCTCGCGTTGATAATTCCAGCCAATATTCATCAACTCGACTGCATCGGCTGCACTTCTACCTCTCCAGGGGCTTCCTGCTGCATGCGCCGCTTCTCCGTCAAAAGTGTATTCCACAGATATTAACCCGGTCCCACGCGACTGTCCATAGGAAACTCCTAAATTATTACTGACATGTGTGAAAATGGATATGTCGATATCATCGAAATAACCATCACGTGTATAATAAGCCTTAGTGCCTAATTGCTCTTCCGCAACACCAGGCCATAAAATTAATGTGCCCGGAAGCCCATCTCTTTCCATTATTTCTTTCACTGCCAAAGCTGCCGTAATATTGACTGGAACACCACTGTTGTGGCCCTCTCCGTGACCGGGAGCCCCTTCTACCAACGGATCATGATAGGCAATTCCTGGCTTTTGAGATGCTTTTGGAATGCAATCAATGTCACTACCTAATGTAATTACCGGCTTGCCAGATCCCCACTTGGCAAACCAGGCGGTTGGCACACCAGAAATTCCCATTTCAATTTCAAAACCATTTTCTTCAAGTACTCCTGTTAGATATTTTGAGGTTTCGAATTCCTGGAACCCCAATTCAGAAAAGCTAAAAACCTTATCTACCATGACCTGAGTCATCTTGGCATTAGCCATTACTTTGCTGGATGCCTCATTCTTAAGAGCGGTAATCTGCTTTTTCGATAA
>JAJCYL010000128.1 GCA_029262955.1 Cytophagales bacterium
ATACATTAGGGTTGAATCGCTCCTTATATTTATTGATATCTGTTGACAGAATAGATTTCCTACTCCATTTATTATTTTCATTTTGCATAACAAACCATGTAGGTTCTTTATATTTTCCACCAGACCGAGTGAAAGAAAGCTCCTTCATATCGGGCAAAAACAATACTTCAGTTTCAAGATGCTCATTTGTGGAAACAATGCCAGGAGCAAACAATTCAGGAGTTAAGCCTGGTGGTTTTTGGCCGAGATAAGGTTCTTCAGGGATAGGAGTATCAGCAGCACTTGCATTTCCTTGAGCAAAGGCAGTATTGAGCGATAAAGCACCTATCAATATCAATAGTATTGTGATTTTCACGTGTATAGTGTTTGTTTTCAAAGGCTAATATAAAACCTGTTAGCTCAGACCGGTTTATGCTTCGGATTGATCATAAGTCATCCGGTCTCAATCTTTCAATAATCTCTGTGCTCACCCAATAGACATTTGCTGTCCCGTCTTCTTCGTCTCTGCCAAAAAACATATATTGACCATCTGGAGTGATACTCGCACTTCCTTCACTAACATTTGAGTTTACTGCATCTCCAACGTTTATTGGTTTTGCCCATGTTCCGTCTTTCTCCTTAAAGCAGACATAAATATCTGCATCTTTTCTTTTTTCATTTTCTTTGTTTTGATCGTGTACCAGCAAATAATCTTGTGATGGAGAAATAAACCCATGATGACCAAATTCAAGTTCAACTTCCTTTACTTCGGGAAATTCACCGTTTTTGTTGGGTGCGTAATTCATTTTTCGCTTTGATATATTGGTATAAAAGAGATCTCCATTTTTAGCTTGATTAATATAAAAAACCAGGTCATCATTTAGAGGTGAATCAAGTTGTATTGCATCACTCCAGGAATCCTCTAAACGGTTTACGTACCAAATTTTCTCATCCGAAAAAATAGAATCCAAAGCTGTGAAGTAAATCCTTTTGTCATTAAGACTAACGAATGGATATAATTCCTCATTTTTCCCCCCATTGGTAAAATTTGCTCTTTTAACGGGAGTCCATTTATTGCCCTTAAGTTTTGAGAAATAGATAGCTGTTTCTTCATCTTTTTTATTAGCCGAAAAAAATACTTCGTCCAAATCAGGAGAAAACGAAATGCCATGTTCAGATCTTCCATTTAATGAAACAATACCCGGAGCAAAAACTTCTGGAATTAAGCCCGGTGGCTTTTGGCCCAGATATCGTTCCTTGAGTACCCGGAGTTTATCTTGGCTAGCGCTTTTTCCGCTCATAGTTGGAATAGGATTCTCAATAAAAGCAGGAAGGACTCTTGTTACTGTGACTGATGTGACATCATCAACAGGACGATGGGTTGTGGTCACAACAACCAGATCAAGCGCATCGATTACAATGATATTCTGTCCGCTGCCGCCTCTGGCCGCTTTGCTTAAGTAACTTTTATCGCCTGTTGACAAATCGGCCTGCCACCAGAAATAGCCATAAGCCGTGCCGGAAACACCGCTGGCAGTGTCGTCATATTCCTCACTTTGATCAACAATTTTACTGGTCGATCTTGCAATAAAAGCTTCTGGAACCAGCTGCTCGCCATTCCATTTGCCTTTGTTCATGGCCAAGGTGCCCCATTTCACCATATCACGTGATGTCATGCTCGAACGGCTTCCTGATGTTGGTAGGTCGCTAACATCAGACTCCCAGCCATAATTTGTTATGCCCATTTTGTCAAGTAGTTCATTTTTAATAAAGTCTTTGGCCGACCCCGGTACAACTGCGTCAATGACTTGCATCACCAACATTGGATCGAATTGATACTTAAAACTCTGAGATGCTGAGGTAATAGGCGCACTATGCTCGAGGTAAGACTGAACTTGTCCCTGACCTTTTAACTGGCTTGGTTTTTTCTCGAATTCTTCTCTCTGTTCTTCACTGATGCGAATACCGGAACGCATCGTCAGCGCCTTGTGCAGCGTAATCTTTTCTACACCTTCAACAAATTTTGTGGGATCCAAATCTTTGAGAAAGCTGATCAACGGCTTGTGCAAATCGGCCATGGACAGATAACCCAACTGGATAGCACGTCCGAGTGCCAAGCTGGTGTAGGCTTTAGTCGCTGACGCTTGCGGGTGCGGTAGGTTGATGCGACCACGTGAATAATAGGACTCAAAGATGAGTTTGCCCTTGTAGGCAATAAGATAGCTATCGAAGTTACCATATTTGTTGTCGGCAACCTCCTGCGCCAGTTTAAGAATCATCGCTTTATTGCCACCATCGGTGCCTAATTTGCCCACGGGGATACCGTCTTTTCTATCTGTCGGCGCTGCATCGATATAGGCTTCTTTGAGATCAGGAACATCGCTGAATGAGAGCGTGGCTTCGACTGCTGTAGCCTCAGGTGCAGCGTTTCGAATACTATCTTGAGCATAGGCTGTACTCAAGAATATTATATTCGTTAATAGTAGCATTTTTGTGATTCGAAGTCCACTCCTATACGCTACATGCGTGATGTACCTAATTAGTATGGTCATAGTGTCGATTGAGTTCTTGAAGGTTGTACCTCAAAACTCACAGGTGGGTTGTGAATACTAGCCCTTTAACTTGCCAACTGCTCTCTGCAGGTATGAACTGCTCTCTGCTACTCTCAAATGACAAATTTATCAAGTTACTTTACAGTCAAAACCATCTCAAATTGGGCTTAAAATCCTCTCCTTGTGTTCTTTTGATAAGCATTTTGCTGCTGGCAACCTCTTGTGGGCAAAAGCCCTCTATATTCAAAGAATATCGTACGGTATTCAAGGTAGGTGACCATCCAACGTGGGCCAAGAAGGTCTGGAATGATAACAATTGGGAAAGTAGAATAAAACGCATCCCGGAAGGTCAGATTTTCTGGTCCCGAACCAAGATTGATATTCTAACCGCCCCTGAAGAATTTCGGCCCTACGGCCTTCAGATAGATGCTCATGGAGAATATGAAATCTTTTGGGATGGAGTTTTAATTGGAAAAAATGGAAATCCGGGGCAAGAGGAAGAACTTCCTCCTGAGGGTGAATTGTGGATTACATTCAGCGTTCCTACGCATCTGGCGACGGAGGGCGAACATGTGCTGGCCTTACGATTGAGTAATTACTATTTTCCGGATCATGTAGGGCAATATGAAATAGAGATTGCTGATTATGAGGATTTGCTTACCAATCTGCTCATTGACACTTCGTACATGCACGTCTTCGCAGGAGCTTTTCTTATCGCATCCATCTATTTTCTTTTTCTATTCCTAAACAATAGAAAAGAATATCCCACACTTATTTTTAGTGTTTGCTGCTTTCTCATTTTTGCTCTTGTTCTAACCGTATTTAGCAAAGATTACTCACCCATACATTACAGTTTGCATGTCATAAGATTACATATCATTAACTCGTTTTTGTTGGGCATTTCATTTTTGATTCCTTACTACTTCTCAATGCAATTTCCCTATTCAAGGCGTGGATTGACATTAATTCTATACGCGGTGATACTCATTTTCATTTGGCTCATAAGTGATCATGCTTTTGATTTCAAAACAGTTGGCATGGTACTGAGTATGTGGTGTTTTTCCTTTGGTATGGTAGCATATGGTGCCTATAATAATGTTAGAGGCGCACGCCTCGTTTTGGTGACATTACTTTTGTCAATAGTGATATATCTCGCCACTAGTTTTGTCATTAGCCTGTATGCGAGCCTGGGTCTTATTCTTTTAGGCATGTTGTATTTGCTATCCATTAATATCAAGGAACAGCGACTGGCTTATGAAGATTCACTCATACACTCCACACGTTTACGCCTTGAATTACTTAAAAAGAATATTCAACCACACTTTCTAATGAACACCCTGACCTCATTAATAGACTGGGTGGAAGAAGCGCCAAAGAAAGGCGTTTTGTTTATAGAGGCGTTGGCCAAAGAATTTGATCTTTTTAATCAGATAGAAAATCAGACATTGATCCCTATTACTCAGGAAATAGACCTTTGCCGCCAGCATCTTGAGATAATGGCGTACAGGAAAGAAATTAAGTACTCTTTGGAAGAAGAAGGCATTGACCCTGAGCAGAAAATACCGCCCGCAGTACTTCACACCCTCTTGGAAAACGGCATTACACACAGCTTGCCTCTGAATGATAATAGTATCCGATTTAAACTGGTTTTTGAATCGAATAGTGATTACAAGTGTTATACCTTTTTAACCTTTGCTGCAGGTGTGCGGCAGACAACTACCAGAGAGGAAGGTACGGGACTCAAATACATAAAGGCCCGATTAACAGAAAGTTATCAAGAGAAATGGGACTTTGCCTCTGAGCCAATTGATCACGGTTGGAAAAGCACCATTAAAATATATTAATAAGTAGAATGAAGGTTTTAATCGTTGAAGATGAATCAAGAATAGCCAAGAGAATTGAAAGAATGACTCGGGACATTTTTGGCAATGCCTTACAATCGCTTACCCATATTAACACACTCCATGAGGCACTGGCATTTATTGATAAGAATTCATTGGACCTTGTTCTCCTGGATTTGAATCTTAACGGTGACGATGGCTTTGACTTGCTTACTACGGCGGTTTCTGAATCGTTTCACACCATAATTATTTCCGCCTACAAGGATCAGGCAATTGCTGCTTTTGAATATGGAGTTTTAGATTTTGTACCCAAACCCTTTAACAGAGATCGGTTGGAGCAAGCCATAAATCGGACAAACAAAAAAGCAAATCTAACAGCGAGTACAGTTAAATATTTGGCAGTAAAAAAAAGACAAAATATTGAGTTAATACCAATTGAAGATGTGATCTACATTAAAGGAGCTGGTGCCTATACCGAACTCATTCTATCAGATGGAACAAAAGAATTGCACGATAAGTCACTAGAAAAGCTAGAACAGCTTTTATCGTATGCTTTTGAACGTATCCACAAATCATACTTAGTGAAGATGTCGGAAGTAAAGGAAATTATCATAAAATCGGGGAGCAAATATATAGCCGGGCTAAAAAATGGGGCACTTATCCCTATCGGAAGAACAAAATACAAAGACATAAAAGCGAAATGGCTTTAAAAAACCTTAATGATATGAAGGAAAAAAACCTTGAAACATTTTCGGTCAATTTACTGCACACTTTGCCATTCACGCTCCCCATCGCTCCTGCCAAACCTATATAGTAACTACAATGATTTGAAGTATGACATAGTGAAGCGACCTCTGACTCCAGAGGAAAAGTTGCGTCAAAAAGAAGCAGCTTCAAACGCTTGGTAAGATCAAGAAAGTAGCATAGACCCTAGTCTGCTATAGTGGAAAAAGATCTAGCAGAAGCAATCAAGAATATATCTCAAGCACTTAGAAAAACACGAGGTTGAATATATTTTTGTTGGCGGAGTAGCGATAAGCTTCTATGGCCCACCAAGACCTTCAACAAACCTTCCAATTTCTGCGATTAACAAACAATACAAGTATGCGAACGCCGGGCAAACGCGTTCGTGCATTTATATCTGTAGACATTCAATCTTTATTTTTTATTCATTTGTATTGATTTAAATAGTTCCGTAAGTAATAGATATCTTGCTAAAGATTGACCTTTATCAAATGAATAAGGACCACCTAATAGGTTTATGGTTATGTCTTGTCTTGCTCACCTCTCCTTTTCATATTTATAGCAGGGCTTTGGCTGTTGAAATAGATTCCTTAGAAAGTAATTATTACGACAATATAATTTCCCTGATGCATTCCTCCATATTGGAGCATCGATATGATTACCTCGATAGCTTGCTATCTACAGCCCTTAAAAGAGCTAAAAACGAAAACAACAGCTTTGCACAATTCAGGATTGAGAATGGCCGAGGGTTGCTTCTCATTAAGATTAGAGAATATGCAACAGCGTTAGAACATTTCAACTCATTGCCGGCAAGATTTCCAGCTGATTTTTTTGAGACCCTAGAAGGGGCCGTGTACTTTGAATATCTTGCAAGATGTTATCGTTTTCAGGAGAATGGTGATCAATCTTTAAAATACCACTTTCGGGCGCTTCAAATCAGAGAAGGTAGCACTAATGTTGATAAACATGACCTGGCGCTGAGTTACTATCTCATTGGTGTAGTTTATAGGTATGTGGTTGTTGATGCAGGGAAAGCCATTATTTATTTCAAAAAAGCTTTACCATTATTTAAGCATATACATTCGAATGATAAATTATCAATAGAAAATCGGGATTGGCTGGCACGGGTTTATCATGTTTACGCAAGCTCTCTTAAATACCTTGGTGAATATGAAAATGCCATTTACTACGCCAAAGAGGCCCTCTCACAGTATAGTTTTTTATACAATATCCATCCGGATCAATATGGCAGACTGAATAGTTCGGGGCACAAGGTACTGGCCGACATCTATAGCGAAAGTGGACAGTTGTCAAAGGCAATAATTTATTACCAAAAGGCCATCTCACTGAGACGATCCATTGATCAGACAGATCACTTCCTGGGGGATTTCATCAATAACCTGGCAGCCGCACAATTACGCAGGGGCGACTATATCGAAGCAATCTCTTCATGCAAAGAATCAATTCGCATTAACCAGGAACAAACTGTAGAGGGGAAAAAGGTGGGTGTAGATTCTCTCTGGTTGTCAGACAGCTATTATAAGATAGGCCTTGCGTATGATTCTCTTAAAAGATCTGATTCTGCATTGTACTATTATCACCGAAGCCTTGCCCTTAGACTTGAGATTGCGGGTGAATATCACGACAAAACCGCAGAGTCCTACCTGGGCCTAGCCGGAGTC
>JAJCYL010000129.1 GCA_029262955.1 Cytophagales bacterium
TAATTGATATCACTGGCTTCGACATTGATTTCTTCAAATACTTCATGCCAGGATGTTGTAGCATCATCTATGGATAAATTGATTATTCCCAAATTAACCTCATCGACGCTAAGAGATGGTTGGTAGCTCAGATGCCCCGAATTAATATCCACACGACTTACTCTGACGACACTGAATTTATCCCCGACCACGGCATGAAAATCTCCGGGTACTATAGGATTTGGTGCAGCAGTTTGTCTCTTTATGATTCTTTCGATTTCTATTCTGGGCCTGTTCAATTCCATCTTATGAACCAATAGCTGTTGAACCAATAGGGCTTCATAATCGAGGCCTTGCAGGCTTAAATGGGGCAATGTCAATGTGATGGCCGGGATGCTATCATTGTGGTATGCTGAGTTATTCAGTTTTAAATCGTTGAAAATCAGCGTAGAATCAAATGAGCTTAATTCAAGGAGGTCGAAGCTCACTGAACTAAAGCCGGTCGTCAGCTGGGAGTAATAGTCCTTAATAATCACGTCGACATTGGCAAAGTACCTTTTGGTGATATCAAAAGTTGAATTATCACTGTTTAATTGAAAGGCATAGAATACGATGTCTGCTCTTTGGACTTTGATGTCTTCAAGATTAGTGATGGTTTTATGGTCGGTATGAATGTCAATATGTGTATTGAGCGACCGCAGCTTTCCAATCTCGACTTCATCGAAGATCTGATTAAGTACTACCAACAAAGAGTTTCCGGTATTTCGACCCTCTTTTGGTGTTAGTCCGGTTTGATCATTAATGTTTATAATGGAGTTGAGTAGTACCAGTTCGTCGACTTTCAGTACATTTTTTCTATAAGCTGAGAAATAATCGACCCCTCTCAGTCTTAATTGGGGTACAGTAATGTTATAAATACTCAGGCCGGGAAGACCATTGGAAGTAAGTATGGTCTCATCGATTGGCTTAATAATTAAGTTGTCAAAGCTCAGAACAGAATCTGCAGTAGACAAAATAAAACGATCGAAAGTAATGACATGAATACTGTCTCTCAATTCAAACCTTTGATCTCTAATTTCCAATTCAATGTTCTCAGAGTAGAATTTTTCCTCCGGATTTGAAGCGGCACTCATTAATAGGTCATTGATGATGAAATCAATATTGCCAAGAGAGAAATTACTTGGAGAGTGCCCAAATTCTCCATTCTTCAGTTCGAAGTAATCAATTCGAAGGACCTTTAAATAATTGGATAATAATTGATAGAGATTACCAGTTTCAAGGCTAAAGCTTTGAGTTGGAGCATCCTTGTCACGAATCATGTCAATTTTAGGATCAATTATTCTTACGTTCTTGATTAGGAGTTCGCGATTCAAATAAATACTTGATATCGACTCAAGGTTCATTACTACGGAGGAGAGTTCAAGGGCATAGCGATGAATATTCTCAGTGCCCCAGTCTTTGGTGGAATCAGGAGATAATAAAATTTGATCAATAGTTATGGTTCTCTCACGGATATCAAAGTCCAGACTTTCAAAGGATAGCTTATACCTGCCATTGGTTTCTTGTTTGACCAATTGGTAAAGAATATCGCTGGCATAATATTGACCAAGCTTAAGCAGGCCTATTATCAGCAGCACCCAAACTATTGTTGCCAATATCCCGGTGATCACTAATTTTTTTGGTTTAGATGCAGTCGATAACTTCATAAATAATCCTGTAAAAGGATTGATTCTAAAGTACTGAGAATTCTTTAAGACAGTATGAGTAAAACTTCATATTAATAAGAGGATTCCACATTAAATCAAAGTGACCGCCCTTGTTTTTTCCAATTGCTCGATTACTCCCTTTATAGGAATTAGCAATGGGAAGGTGAAACTGCTAAGTATTCAGGCAAAACTTTCATAAAACTTTCATAATTCCATGTAAAGTTCCTTGTTCCTTGTAGTGAACTTACTACTCCTAAAATCTATAAACATGGAAAAAACTAATAGCAACGTTCTCGGAACGAGATTGGCTACATTCTTGATGGTGGTGATAATTCTACCCGTTTTTGCTCAGAAGAAAATCAACATGGGTAACCGATATCAAATCAATAAAGACGGTTCATATATTTCATTTACCACAAATATGTCCGGATTTCCCGTAATCAAAGGATTGGCAAAGGTTTATCAGGCAAACATGTTTTATGATCCCGAGGATATTATGAGCTCATCCGCCACAATCAGAATTGGCTCTGCAGGTCTTAGTACAGCTCATGATAAACGAGACGTCAAACTGCAAGGTGAAAATTTCCTCAATTCAGAGGAATTTCCGGCCATTTGGTTCCAGGGAACGGAAGTTCAAATAACTGATAGTGGTTTCGATCTCTCCGGCACTATAAATATTAAAAACATCAAAAAGCCTGTCACTATCCATATGGCAAAGCCCACTGTTATACGGAGAGCAATGAATAACCTTGATGTTTTAAGAGTAAAAGGAAGCTTGAAATTAAACCGTAAAGATTTTGACCTGGGAGCTATGGGAGACTGGGCTTCTAATCCCATGCTCGGAGAAGAAATAGAAATAGAGTTTAGTTTTCTTGGCACCAGCTATACAATAGATTATTTAAAGGAAAGATATGTGAAAAAGGTTGACGGAATGGACAATCCGGTAGGTTTGGTGTACAATGAGGTAAAATCAAATGGTGTAAAAAGCGGCAAACAACTCGTTGAAAAGTTATCAATGGACGAAAGATATAAATCCGATAACTGGTTGGGTCACCTGGCCAATATTGGTTGGATATTAATGTCAGATGGCCTTGGAAAGGAATCACTGCCGTTTTATGAAATGGCTTTGAAGGAGAATCCTGATCACCTGGTTTCATTGTTGAGGCTTGGCGACGCATATGTTATCGCAGACAAACATGAGGATGCACTTGCTCATTACCGAAAAGAGTGGGAGTTGCCTGCCAGGGCCAGGTTCACACATATACCTCAAATGATCAAGCTGCTGAGTGGTGAATTTGATCTGGTAAATATGAAATGAAATACGGAGTTATTCCAATCCTGGAAGGGTAAATATGTTTACTCCTCAACCAGCAACATAATATCTGCATCATGCTCGTCTATTTGGCTAAAAAGCATGTGCCTGGAATCAGGGGACAAGTTCATGGTAATTCCCAATCTTGGAATTCTCGCCAGTGGTTGATAAACAAAACTCGATTTACCTGACTTGAATTCGAAATATTCGAAACTGTTATTTTTGGCATTCAGGTAATAAAGTCCTCCATCCGCAACTGCAAATGCTCCCCAGTACATTGGATGAAATGATTCAGTAATTAACTGCTCTTCGCCAGTTGCAACGTTGTATGACCAAAGACCATTGCCTTGTTTCTTGCTGTAAAAAAGAGTCGTTCCTGCCTTATTTATCTGGGGCCCAAAAGCATTGTTTCCAAGGACCTGAACCTTATGCGTACCATCATCGTCCATTTTCCAAATGCCCCACTTTCCTGTGCGATTGGAACTAAAGTATATCTGATTGCGATTGCCAAACACAGGTGTGTGGTCATCGGCTTCGGATTGAGTAAGATTTTCGGAGACGCCTCCAAGCGCATTTACTTTGTATATATCCGATGAACCCTTCCAAAACCCTTGAAAGACAATCGTTTGACTATCCGGAGACCATCGTGGTGCGCTGAGATACTCTCCAGTAAAGTTGGTAATTGGCACCGCTTTTGAACCATCACTGTCTGCAACCCATATTTGAAAGCCTCTGTCATTCTTCATCGTAAAACAGATCCTTGCTCCATTTGGTGCAAAGACGGGATTGAGGCTCAGATCGTTGGTAGATCGCCAGGGTTCTGCGATTTTGTTCGTTAGGTCATATGACCATATATTGACGTTGTCTTTCATCTTTGCGTATACCATACGCCCGTTTTGAGCCACCCTGGGCATCACCATTTGATAATCGCCAACCGGAACAATATTTGATTCCTTGTTGCCAAGGTTTACTTCCCAAAGCTTATAGAGGCCTGATTGATCTGAAGCGTAAAACAGTGAGTTAGCCTTGGTTGACCAGTCAAAACCATTAATGGAAATATTTGAAGAAGTGACTTGCTCAATTTCGCCCGAGATTATGGTGAACGACCACAGGGTCATGCTTACCGAGTTTTTCTCTCTGATAAAGGCAAGTTTGAGACCATCTGGTGAAAAGGTAGGGTGGATGTCCCCGTTAAATCCTTTCTCCGGATTTGTCAACCATTTTTGCTCATCGGTTTCAAGTGAAATTAGTTTTAGGCGAAGTGGATTGAGCTGATCTTCACGATCATTGAAAGCGATCCATTTTTCATCAGGTGAAATATCAAATTCTCCAAAGCTGAAATCAGGCGCAGCTATAACTC
>JAJCYL010000130.1 GCA_029262955.1 Cytophagales bacterium
AGTCGCTTCTAGCAGAATATCACTCACTAACTTTCCGGTTACAGGGGCCAGGCTGAGCCCCATCATGGCATGACCGGTGGCCAGTACTAAATTCGAATACTTTTTGCTTCGGCCAATATAGGGCAAACCATCTGGTGACAGCGGCCTCAACCCTCTCCAAATTTCATCAAAACTCATCCATTCAGACTTAAAATCAGGATAGTATTGAGGAATATTCTCAACGATCGATTTTACTCTCTTTAAATTGATACTGGTATCCAGGCCAGTAATCTCCATGGTTCCTCCAAATCGCAACCGCTTTCCCATGGGAGTGACAGCAATTCTCGCTTCAGTCAATATAGCGGGTGTCGTTAGCGGAACATGGGTTCGATCAATAGTGAAGCTATATCCCTTCCCTGCTTGCATTGGTATGTTTAGGTTTAATTTCTTTGATAAGACACCAGACCAGGTACCGGAAGCCATTACCAGATTCTTAATTTCAATTTCGCCCTTGGAAGTGATAAGGCTTTGGACATTGTTGCCCTCTGTAACAAAATCCAATACCTCCGTATTCTTATCAATAACCACTCCTCTTTGTTCAAGAAGTTCAATCAGGGACGATACGAATTGACGCGGAATTAAATGGGCATCCAACGGGTAATGAACACCTCCCAAAACATTAATATCTACGTTAGGTTCTAAAGATTTAATTCCTCCCAAATCCAGCACACGGACCTCGAGCCCAAGTTCTTTTGCTTTTTCCCCTATCTCCATTTCCTCATCCAAATGCTTTTGAGATTTTGACATCATCACAATTCCCTCATGCCTTAAGCCGAAGTCCATCGGTTCCTGATCACTAATCTGCTGATACAATTTTTTGCTCAACAAATTCATGTCTCGTAGAATCGGTCCGGATCGTTCAACATGCTCAGTATTGGAGGATTGAACAAATTTCAGCAACCAACTTATCAAATCGAGGTTGGCCCTTGGCTTTAAATACAGTGGACTTTTACTATCTAACATCCATTTCAAACCTTGTTTAACCACGCCAGGGGCAGCCAATGGCACGAAATGACTGGGTACAATCATACCCGCGTTACCATAAGAAGCACCAGAGCAATCTGCGGCTTCATCTCTGTCAATTATCCTGATTGTTAACCCTTCCTTTTGCAAAAAGTAAGCGCAGCACAGACCAATTACTCCACCACCAACTATGGTAACATCAGTCTTTTGATTTGTCATAGGACCTGGAATCCATGGGCATAGGGATCATCATCATCAATCAGGATATTATTGTATCCGGTGATTTTAGCCCAGCCTTCAATACTGGGGATTACAGCCTTATAATCGCCGACTTTAGTTTCGGCCTCTACTCTTCCAACAAACTGGCTGCCGATAATACTTTCATGAATGAACGATTGGCCGACTTGTAGCTTTCCGTTTTCAAACAATTGTGCCATCCGGGCTGAAGTTCCCGTACCACACGGAGATCGGTCAATTGCTTTATCGCCATAAAAAACGGCGTTTCTGGCATGGGCATTTTCAGATTGTGGAGCACCAGTCCATAAAACATGGCTCAATCCATTGATTGTAGGATCATCCGGATGAACAAAAGAGTATGTCTCATTCATCCGTTTCCTTATTTCTCTGCTCCACCGAACAAGGTCACCTGCGCTGTGGTTAGAAAGGTCCTTGTAGTTTTCCTGGCTATCAATGATCGCGTAAAAATTCCCGCCGTATCCCACATCGAAACTGAGCATCCCCATATCGGGACATTCAACTTCCAGATTTTTAGCAGCCAGGTAGGCGGGAACGTTGGTCAACTTGACTGACTTAACTTTACCCTCACGCTGCTGGTATTCCACTTTGACCAAACCTGCCGGAGTTTCCAATCTCAGTTGTCCGGGCTTTTTTGGAGTTACCAAACCTTCTTCAATAGCAATTGTCACTGTCCCAATGGTGCCATGCCCACACATTGGCAGGCATCCACTGGTCTCAATAAACAGCACACCTATATCATTTGCCGGATCAGTGGGTGGATACAAGATACTGCCAGACATCATGTCGTGACCACGAGGCTCAAACATCAGTCCTTTTCTAATCCAGTCAAACTCACGCAGGAAATGAGCTCTTTTTTCACTCATGTTTTTTCCCTCGAGTATTGGTCCTCCTCCAGCTACAAGTCGAACCGGATTCCCACAGGTATGTGCATCGATGCAAAAGAATCTATTCGAACCCATTATAATTCTACGGATTATGCCTTTCCTTGCTCACCATCAACGGTTCTCCAGATTCCAAGCGGGTTGCCCCTTTTGAGCGCTTCTGGCAATAATGAATCAGGCAAATCCTGGAAAGCAACCGGCCTGACAAATCGCTTTATGGCAGCGGTGCCAACAGATGTAAATCTTCCATCTGTAGTAGCCGGAAATGGCCCACCATGATGCATGGAATGACAGACCTCAACACCGGTTGGGGCACCATTGTAAATGACTCTTCCAACCTTTTCGGTGATGGCATCGAGACATTCCCTGTTATCACTTAATTCACCTTCAACCGCCAGGATTGTAGCAGTCAGTTGTCCTTCTAACTTATTGGCCACTGCCAGCATATCGTCTCTGTGATCGCATTCAACAATCAGGCAATAAGGTCCAAATACCTCCTGGTGCAGTTTGGGATTTTTAAGAAATTCTTCAGCAGAAACTTTCACCAAGACCGAATTTATAGAATTGGCAGTCGTATTGTTACCCTCCTTAAGGACACTCACTCCGGCCTCACTTAACATGTCAGTGCTCGACTTTAAAAAAGTATCTGCAATTCCCTTATTCAACATACAACCGGCCGGTGTGGCCCTCAATTTCTCTATAAGAGAACCCTCAAATTGAGTTAACCCCTCCGATTTTATTCCAACCAATAACCCAGGATTGGTACAAAACTGGCCTACGCCGAGTGTTATTGATCCTGCGTAAGTCGCTGCCATGTTCTCAGCGTCCCTGGCTGTTTTTTCAGGGAATAGAAACACCGGATTGATGCTGCCCATTTCTGCGAAAACTGGAATTGGTTCCTCTCTTTTAGCAGCCAGATCGTATAAAGCCTTACCTCCTCTAAGGGAACCGGTAAATGCTACCGCCTTGACACCTGGATGAGTCACCAGTTTTTGGCCAAGTTCATAGCCACTTCCGATTAAAGTTGAAAAAACGCCATCAGGCATTCCTGTTTTTTCTGCAGCCCTTGCAATGGCACCAGCCACTAACTCATTGGTTCCAAGATGCGACTCATGCGCTTTAACAATAACCGGATTTCCGGCTGCCAAAGCCGATGCGGTATCCCCTCCGGCTGTCGAAAATGCAAGCGGGAAATTACTGGCCGTAAAGACTACCACCGGCCCAATAGGCACCAGCATTTTTCTTATGTCTGATTTTGGAAGAGGCTCTCTGTCTGGGATGGCCTGATCAATTGAAGCTTCAACCCAGGAACCTTCCCGAATGAGTGACGCAAAGAGTTTCAATTGATTAACCGTCCGGCCTCGCTCTCCAACGATTCTACCCTCAGGCAATGCAGACTCGGCCATGGCTCTATGAACCAATTCATCGCCAAGGCTCATGATCTCTTCACCAATAGCTTCCAAAAACGCTGCACGCTTACTTCCACTAAGAAATTTATAGTTTAAATAGGCCTGGCTTGCTTTCCTAAGCGCTAAGTCAATTTCGATTGAAGTGGCTGGTGAAAAACTACCAGCAAGAGTTGAGCCATCAGCAGGACTAACCGCAACTACGGCATCATCACTATCTCCTAATTTTTCAAATCCGATTACATTTTTTCCTTCGATCATAGTCTCATTTTTATAGGTTTAAATAATCCGGAAGCGTAGCTCGTACAGCTAAAGCCTTATTGATGATACCTAGCACTCGCTCCCTTTCGGATCCTGCTAACTTTAGTCTTGGCGCCCTCACATTTTCTGTGCCAATCCCCGTAGCTACTTCTGCCAATTTAATGTTTTGAACCAGTTTTGGGTGAATGTCCAATTCCAATAGGGGCATAAACCATCTATAAATCTTTAAAGCATCCTCAATCCTGCCAGCTTTAGCTAATCTGTAAATGGCAACAGTCTCTTGTGGAAAAGCATCAACCAGGCCAGCAACCCATCCATTCGCTCCTAACAGTAAGCTCTCCAGCGCCAACGTATCTACTCCACACAAGATCTTAATCCGGTCACCAAACCGATTGATCATCCTAGTAATATTTGTTGTATCCCTGGTTGATTCTTTGACGGCGTTGATGTTATCATACTTCGCCAACTCATCAAACATTTCGAGGGTCACCATTATTTTGTAATCCACCGGATTGTTGTAGATCATTATTGGCAAATCGGTATTTCTGGCTACAGTAGTGAAAAATTCAACCGTTTCAGGTCCATCAGCATTGTACCTCATTGGAGGTAATAACATCAGCCCTACCGCACCATTGTCCTGGGCCATATTTGCAGCCTCTACGGCCTGACTTGTTGATTGTTCGGCGATATTCATGACAACCGGTACTTTTTGACCAAATTCCTCAACCGTGTACCTGGTAAGGTCATTTTTCTCAGATTTGGTTAAAGTGCTGGCTTCACCAAGGCTACCGCCAAGAATTAAACCATCAACCCCTGAAGAGATTTGAAAGTCTACATTTTTATTGAATGCTTCAAAGTCCAGTTCATCATTTGCGGTGAACATGGTTGTTAGTGCTGGAAATACTCCCTTCCATTCCATATTATATGATTTTATTAAGTGATCAACTAAATGAAGGACAAAAGTAAATGGACATTCTAAATCATAAAGATTGTAAATTACCAAATAATGATACTATTTTATCCGAATATTTAAATATGTGTTAGTTTTATAGAAAATATAATACTCATTGAGGGTACTTCCGTTTCACATTCCTAAAACTGAAAAGACGTCTTTGCATGCACAGGTTGACCGTATGCCTCATTTTTATGATATCCTGCATAAGCATCCGGAAATTCAAATAACTTATATCGAAAAAAGCCATGGCACCTTAATCCTGACGGATTACATGGATGATTTTGAGCCCGGTGATTTGTTCATCATAGGTCCCAATCAACCACACATGTTTAAGAATGATAAACAATTCTATGAAGGTAATGAGAACCTTGAAGCATTTGGTAAATCCATTTTCTTCGATCAATCGATTTTTGGATCAACCTTTCTAAACCTACCGGAGAATTCCAGGTTGAAAACTTTCCTTGAAAGTTGTAACGGCAATTTTGGGTTGAATAAGGCTTATAGCAAAGAAGTGAGTATAATGATTAATGACCTCTTCGAAATGCAGGGCTATGGTAAACTGATGAAGCTATTAGAGATTTTATACCATCTGGCTGGTCTGAAACCTATTAAGTATCTAACCGGTTCCACACTTAATAATTATGACAATGAAGGGGAAGGTGAGCGAATGAGCAAGATACTGGACTATACTACAAATCATTACAATGAAAACATCACATTAAAAACTGTAGCATCAATAGCCAGTATGACCGAAACCTCCTTTTGCCGATACTTTAAAAAACGGACTCGCAAATCGTACATTGATTTTCTCAGTGAAGTCAGAATCCGGCAAGCTTGTAAATTACTTCAGAGTACTGACACACAGGTTGCCCAAATTTGCTTTCAGACAGGGTATAATAATTTGTCCAACTTTAATAGAAAGTTCAAAAAAATCACCGGTTTTAGTCCAGCGAGGTATCGGCAAGTGTCCAAAGCATCTAATTAATAGGTATATTTATAATAAGCGATTAATATGAGACTACGATCGGAATTGCCAGAGGGAATAATCAATGAGACCGACAAACGTATGGCCGAAATTGGCAATGCATTAGCCCACCCAGTAAGGGTTGCACTGGTCCGCTATCTCACTAAAAAGAACTATGGTCAGGGAGTAGATAACATCACTTGCAATAAAGATCTGGTCGGAATGTTCGAATACTCTCAATCAACCATCAGTCAACATGTGAAAATTCTTAAAGATTGTGGTCTTTTTACAACTGACGTAAAAAACAAGTTCACCTACTATTATCTCAACAAGTACTTGTTAAGGGAGTATACAAAATCTCTAGATTTCAAGTAACCTCTTATTGTATATCGACTATATACAATGTTAAATCCGAACACGATGACCTATGAAATGTCAATGATCGCGGATCAAGTGCTCCAAATGGCGGTACATCTTTAATTACAACTACGAAGGAAATAGCATCAAAATTCCCCGGATGCTCCTCCCCCACCAAAGCCACCACCTTGCCCTTTAAAACTATCATCTTCTACAATCTCATTCCCGCCAAGAGTTTGTGAAACAACGAATGCTTCCACATTTGGATCAAACCACTTATTTCCTTTTATGATTTCCCGGGTAATCCCACTACGGATAACTTTCAGATAGTTGAGGGCATAAATGGCTATGCCAATCATCAAAAACCCAGCAACAGTGAGGGTGATTTCATTTTCCCAGTAAATGAAATAGTGCTTAAATGTAAAAGCGGCAAAGGCAAAAACCAGGAGGCTTACCCGAATAAGTGCAATATCTCTTTGCCGAATTCCAAAGTATAAATAGGCTACCGGCATAACCAGGGTCAATCCGTAGAATACATAAGCCAATGGAATGTCCTGCCCTTCTCCTAACTCCATCCCTAGTAGCTCAACACTCAATTCTCTCACCACTAAATAATTAACCGAAAGGTAGATTACAATCAGACTTAGGTAGTCAATGAGGATGAAGTTATTCTGCCACCACCTCAGATTCACCTTGCTTTTCGCCTTTTTGTTGACAATATATATCACAATAAAAGCAAGTGATAAAACGATGGGAATAATTGATTGAAACAAACCACCCAATTCAAACAGTTGCCAAAACAGCAAACCTCCCACACAAACAACAGCACATAGAGTGGAAATCAAATCTATATACCTAATGGCTGCAAAGGAGAAAATGATTATGCCAAAAGTGAATATCCCTAATGTGCTAAATTCCAACAAACCACTTATTCCACCCAGCGTAAATCCTATACTATGATAAAGCAGTGCTTCGTTGATGCCGGACTTGAAATGTCGGTTGGATTTAATAAACAGGTTCTCCAAAACCATGAATGATCCAAGGCCATAGATAATTGCAGCGATTGAAATAGTCGTCACACTGGACTCAATAACCGCTATTGCCAATATACCTGTCACACCGGAAATTCCCATCAGGCTGACCACAAAAAGCAACAACCGAATGATAAGATTAGGATGATAGAATGTACAGGGATAACACTCCCTGATTTTGCCCAATTGTTCTTTGGAAATCATGCCCTGCTTCATCCAATCCGTCGATTCTTTGATCACGGTCAGGTTATAAAGATTGGCCCTATCGTAAGCAAACCTCATTCCTTTCGATTAAAATACTGTCTGTACTTTATGATGAAATAGGCAAACCCTCCGCATGAAATAAGTGAGTAATAAGACCAGAGAATGGGTATGTCTTCTAAAAAACTGATAACCAAAAGGTAGGTGGTTGCGATGTAGCCGAAAATAAATAAATAGAGCAGGAAGAGGAACGACCTGGCCATTTTAGCATAGAAGAAACACCCTACACATCCGGCGTAGATTAAAGGAACAAATAACCACCACTGCGAATCCCTCACGAAAAGCGCAGAAGTGGTACCACTAAAAAATATCAGGCTGGCGAAGTTGATATAGGTAAAAGTAAAATGCTCTTTTATTCCACGTTTATAAAGAAGCAATCCACCACCTGCCAGGAAAATTCCAAACAGGATTGCGGTTACATCAAGGTTCGCATTTTCAAAGAATTCAGGACTGTACCATTTTTGAGAAGAGAGGGTCAAACCCCAGAATGAAGCAAATGCAGTAATGCCCAATGAAAGTATGCCCCGGTGATCATGGCGGTAGGCGAAGTAAAAAAATATCAAGGCATTCAACAGCGTACTTAGACCGAGAAAATTGTAGAATATGAAATATTGTACCTGCAAATAACCTTGCACGGATACCAGCAATAGGGCCCCAAGCAAAAGAATGTAATCAAAATAAGGTGTTGGTGGTCCTACCCTGGCATGACTATAGGGCTGCTGATTCCTGTTTACGTACCAAAAGCTGGCCGCCGTAGACACCGTCAGAATACCAATGCTGATCAGATGACCGAGGTCCCCAATATTTTGATAGATCAATATCCCTATACCGGATGTGAATAACATCACTCCCAGATAAAGAACCGTTCGCAACTCGTAGAAAACAGAAATTATTCGACCCGAAGCAATGGGCTCAATTTTCTCATACTGATCCTCGTCGATCAGTCCATTTTTCAGAATTTCATTGGCTGATTTTAGTGACATTTTAAACCCCAATAGCAAAAAGTGGGTCTCCGGTTGTTATGGCCAGGGACGTTACCAAATATAAAAGCAAACCCTCCTCCTCGGCACAGTACTCACTTAGTGTTTCTCCAAAGAAGTCTCTCACTTCGCCTATTTTTTCACCTTTGACCACCTTGTCTTCGAGACTTTTAGCGGCATACCAACAACCGTCATGTTCGGTTTTGCCAACCACCATCCGTTCTAAGTTTCTCACTTCAGTCTTTTCAACCTCACCTTTTAGTAATTTCAAACCTTTAAGAACATTCCTAATTCCCTTTGATGTACTGGTCAACCTCAGTTTCACTCCATCGGCCACATTGACCCAATTCAGCTAAAAAACCGGGTACCCCCGAAACTGCAGCACCACTAATTGAACCGCCCTCTGAAGCCGACCCAACCACATAGGGAAATCCCACCCATTCCGACGCCAGCCTCGACTGATCAGCCAATTTTTCTCCGCCAAGGGTAGAATAAATAATGAATGGGACCAGCGATTCATTATTTATTCTACCCTTGGCGGAGAAAAATTG
>JAJCYL010000131.1 GCA_029262955.1 Cytophagales bacterium
CTCGTCCAGTGTAAATCCTAACCTGTTGACCGAATTTTTTGATAAAACTGCCGCTCTGTACATAATAGGTACAAACAAGGCATGCTTATGAAACCCTGTGAATTTGTCAGCAAATGGAGAACCTGCCAAATAGATGGTACCATTCCTATCAAATCTTGTCAAATAAGGATTCCCATTTTTATAATTCAATAAATCACCAGCTGAGGCTTGCCAATCAATCACGGATTGGGATTGAGGCATGTCAAAACTCTCATTGAGAGTTTCAAATATTCCAGCAAAATAAGGGTTTCTGGTATTGATACTGGACAAATCATCTCTTTGAGTCTCTCTCGATTTGCGCAGACTTACAAAATTAACCAGGGCCTGATAGGACAGAGAATCCGGATCTTGGGGTGGTATTATTAATAGATCACCCTGTTTGGATAAAAACTGGGTAAATATTGGCTGTAATGACTCATTTATGTTTGACAATTCATTAAGTACAATGAGATCAGCTCCAGAAATTTTAGAATAGTCCAGGTTACTTACATCATAACTTTCGAGGTTAAACAACTCCTTATTTCCATAAACCTTAGCGATGGCATTACCTGCTTCTTTAGAGCGAATCTCTAAAATATTTATTCGTTCTGATCTGCTCAGAATAAAGTAGTAATCATTGTCGAATGCGACTGGGAATTCCTCAAAACTTAATCTACACTTCTGATTGCCGGTAATTTCCAGGTTAAGATCAAATGATAGTAAACCGGAAGTTTCGGGTTGTAAATCAATACTGGCAGTTGCTACCTGTAAATCATCCATATAAAATTTGACTACCAGGTCATCTACATCGTTTTCACCGGTATTCATCACCTTAACGAAAAGTTCATTGCCTCTATCACCCGTAAGGAATGGATCCTTTAAATAAACTGAGTCGACATACACATTACCTACGAGTGGATACCGCACCGGCAATACATAAAAATTATTAACAGAATCCTTAAAATCAGTCAATTTACCAGTAGTTGACTTTTGAAAGTCCGTGACCAAATACAGATCCCGGGCACTTGCACCATGGTTATCATTCAAATTAAAGCGTCCCAAGACATCTTCCAGCGATCTGGATATATTCGAGAGGCTAATTTCTGTAGTCAACTCCTCAACCTCTTCTTTACCCTTCAGGTTATTGGAGAATGGTGCAAAATCATTGGTGAGCAATTTGTAACGGGTGTCCTGAGGATATAGACCAACTATTGTACTCAGATAACCATAAGCCTGGTCCAACGCAGATACCTCCCCTCCCACCTGGTTGGACATGCTCAATGAATTGTCCAGGTAGAGGTAAACTTCCTTGTTACTCAATCCCTGTTCCCTGCCTGGAATAAAAGGCTGAGCAAAGGTGAGCACCAGAAATGTGATGAAAAACAATCTGGCTATGAGTACCAGAATATGCTTGAGCCTAAGTTTCGAACTGCTGGTCTGTTTTACAGTTTCAAGAAATGCAACGTTTGAAAAATATAGTTTTTTGGCTCGTCTGAAGTTGAAGAGATGAACAATTATGGGTATGCTCAAGGCAAAGAGACCAAAAAGAAACTGCGGAAATAAAAAATTCATTGGTGCTAAAACTACAAACAAAAGGAGTTCTCTCCTTGCAAAATAATTACAAGCCTAACCTGGATTGCTGAATGAACGCAAGAGTAAGAAATTGGTTGGTAATTTGAAGTTGTTAGGTCCATCAGTGATGTGAGTGGATTAGAAAATCAAACTAAACCTGGTTCCTTCTCCAGTTACAGAGTTTACATTGATTGATCCCTTATGCAGCCGCATGATCTGACGCGAGAGGCTGAGCCCAATTCCAGAACCATTTTTCTTTGTACTAAAAAATGGCACAAAAATGTTATCCAGATTTTCCTGATCTATACCAGGTCCATTGTCAGACACTGATAACATTACTTTGCCAAACTGATCGGTTGAGGACACAATTTCCACACTAGCTTCTATTCTGCCATCAACAGCTTCAATGGCATTTTTTACAAGATTTATTAGTACCTGCTCTAAGAGCTCCTTGTCGCCTTTAATCTTTAATGCCTCATCCACATCAATTGACCAACTAACCTCTTTGGTCCTTGAATCAGCCAGCATTAAGGTTTCAACACCTTTCACGAAATCAAGTAAGTCAATGTCTTCAAATTTCGGAGGGGCAATTTTGGTTAGGCTTTTATAGGCATCTACGAATCTAACTAAGCCCTTACTCCGACTTTCAATGGTTTTAAGGCCGCCTAAAACATCATGACCAACATCGTCATCAAGTTGGGAAAATGAGAGGGGTTGGCCCTTATCATCTTCCAGCATTTCACTTATAACTGATGACAGTGTAGAGATTGGAATTGCCGAATTCATAATTTCATGGGTGAGCACCCTTATCAATTTTTGCCAGGACTCCACTTCTTTCTCCTCAAGCTCTGTCTTAATATCCTGCAGTGAAACAATTTTATATTGATGATCCTTGAGAACAAAATTAGTTGCCCTAAGAGACAGGTTCTGCAACTCACCCTTCCACAAGACCTTAATTAATTCACCTTGATCAGGGCGAATATCTTTTAACTTTTTATATAAGTCCGGATCATGAGCTTCCAGGGATTGGAGATTTTTCAAATAAGGTTTGTTCAACAACCTCTTTGCAGCCTTATTAAAGGAAATTATTTCACCTTTCTCATCAAATGTTATCAGAGCTGTCGAAATATGTTCCACAACCGTTTGTAGGAAAAGGTGATTGGTTTCTCGTTCGGTACTAAGCTTCTGAAATACGGTTAGAATCTCAGAAAACGCATTGCTCAACGCTGCATTCTTTTGTGAGGTACCCCGACCGGAATAGGTATTCGTGAAATCACCCTGTTTGATGGCCAGTAAAAAGTTGGCCATCTCTCTATCTGAGCGCTCTACATATCGAATCAGATTGAAAATTAAGATGACGCCCGCCAATGTGGTCCATAATCCTACCAGCCAAAAATGAGTATAGAAAACCACATAGATTGAAAGATACCCCAGCGATAGAATCAGTAATATACGGATGACCACATTGATTCTGAAACCGCTAAAGACCATATCTTGTCATTTTACGATAGAGGGTACTTCTTCCCCAACCTAATTCGTTGGCAGCCTTTGTGAGATTACCGTCCCATTTTTCAATAGCGTTTTCGATAGCCTTCTTTTCGATATCTTCTATATTAAAAGATGCTGATTTTTTGGCGGACTTCTTTCTTTCACTGGTTAATAAAAAGTCTTCAGGTCGCAAAACGTCATTTCCGGCAAGTATTACCGCTCGTTCTACTGAATGTTGCAATTCACGGACATTGCCCGGCCAATTGTAACTTTCCAATTTCTTAATTGCCTTTGCATCAATCCGAAGGCTGGATTTATTATACTTTTCTCCATAGATTTTTAGATAATGCCTGGCGATCAAGGCAATGTCTCCAATCCTTTCTCTTAAAGCCGGCAGATAGATCTCTACGGTATTGATCCGGTATAACAGATCTGATCTAAATTCTCCATTATCAGCCATTTCATGAACCGGCCCATTAGTAGCACTAATTAAACGGACATCAATGTTAACTGGTTTGTTAGATCCAACAGGAATCACATGGCGGCTTTGCAAAGTGGTCAATAGTTTTGCCTGCATACCTGGGGATAAATTACCAATTTCGTCTAAGAACACTGAGCCGCCAGATGCGATTTCAAAACGACCTACTCTGTCTTCTTTGGCATCTGTAAAAGCTCCTTTTTTATGGCCAAAAAGTTCCGATTCAAACAAAGTTTCAGCTATTGAACCCAAATCTACTTTGATAAGGGGTTGTTTTGCTCTTGACGATTGACGGTGTATTTCTCGTGCGACCAGTT
>JAJCYL010000132.1 GCA_029262955.1 Cytophagales bacterium
GCTTGGCCTCCTCAACGATGTCCTTTATATGTGATGATGCCTTGGTCTGCGCCTCATCTTTCAAGGCCTCAATCAATTGCTCTTTAGCCTCATCGGCAGTTAAACTTGAGATCTTCTCCAACATACTCACCTGCTTTGACTTCTCCTTTTCCAGCTCTTCCTTCCTACCACGGACAATCTCCATTTGAGCCTCGAGGTTTTCCTTTATGGAGTCAATTTCATCCTCCCTTCTCTTATTTTGTTCGAGGAGTTTGGAAACCTGACTCTCCCGCTGCTTGACCTTATTCTCATTGGTTATAATAATATTCTTCTTCTTATTCGATTCTTCCTCAAATTCGGATTTGAGCTTTAAGAACTTTTCTTTGGCTTCAAGAATTTTGTCTTTTTTGATATTCTCAGCCGAGATTTCAGCCTCTTTGATTAGAACTTTGCCCTTTTCCTCCGCCGCTTTTTCGAGTTTGCTGTAGTATTTTTTTAGGAATTTACGTCCTATAAAAATGCCGATGGCTAAGCTCAAAATAGCCACGATTATCAGCATAAGTACATTCTCCATAATTCACCAGTTTTAGATTTAAAAATAAACTGGTAGTGCTACGCGACTATTACAGGCTGGTAATTAAGGAGTGTGAGGAATATTTAAGAATCAGATTACTTGCGCTACAAGACTATTTAATTGACTGATCTTATTAATGGCTACTGAATTGTCATTGTCAACATCTTCTGCGGATCTCAAATTGTCCGTCATAGAGTCAAACGCCACCATCGCCAAGAGATCCTGAAGGTCATCAATTCCGAATTGGTCTGCATATAATTTGATCTTTTCATTGATCAATTTTCCGGCATTCCTAACCCGTTCTTCATCCTCTGCCTTTACCTTCATGGGATACTCTCTGTTCCCTATCTTTATTTTAATCGAAAGTTCGTCCATGTGTTAACTCATTCGCTCAAATGAGCAATACACTGATCTATTTCCTTTATATACTCGTTAATTACCTGTTTTAGCTCTGTAGTATCGCCTCCGCTAACTACCACGCCATCAACAAGTTTAGTTATTTTATCCTTATTTTTAAAATTATCAATTTGCTCTTCTTTGGCTTTCAAAAACTGTTTCATCTCGTTGTTTTGAGTCTTTAAAAGTTCATTTTCTCCTTTAAGACCTTTATGGTCATTGATTAGGAGAATCAACTTCCGTTCGAGAGACTGAAGCTCGGCGTTAAGTTGGGATTTTTGCATATTACTTACGAATCAAGGCACTTAAATCTTTTTCAAAAGCACTAATTAAGCGATTCATAACATTGTCGATCTGCTTATCTTTAAGGGTCTGATTTTCGTCTTGTAATATAAAACTAATTGCGTAAGCTTTCTTATCCTTTCCAATATTTTCTCCTTCGTAGATACTAAAGACATTTACCTGCTTTAGGAGCTTGCGTTCAACTTTTTCCGTTAACTGTTTTATCTCACTAAAAGTGACTTGTTTATCAATCACAAGGGAAAGATCCCTTCGTACTTCGGGGAACTTTGGCACTTCTTTGTACACTACATGCTGAAACGATTTCTTAAGAAGGCGACCCCAAAATAACTCAGCATAAAGCACCGACTGAGAAACCTCAACTAACTTTATTACTCGCTGATTTACCCATCCAAAAGTACCTATAACCTGTTCATTATAAGTCAATTGTATGGCTGAAGACCAGATGTCATTCTCAATTACTTCAGACTTATATCCAACAATTCCCAGACGGCTAAGGCATGAGAACACGTATTTTGAGAGGTCATGAAAACCGACATCTTTTTCTTCCTCAATCCAATTTTCTACGTGTTTATTTCCAGTCAGGAAAATAGCTAAGATTTCCTCCTCCTTATATTTGTTCTTTGAACTTTTATAGGTTTTCCCAAATTCAAATAACTTCAAATTCTTTTGCCTGCGATTGACGTTGTGAGTTATTACCTCAAGACCGTTAGGCAACAAACTCTGTCTCATAACACCAAGATCCTCACTCAATTTATTGAGTATTTCGACATCTTCTTTACTTTCAATGGTTGCAATGCCTTCTGAGTATTTAGGTTTAGTTAATGAGTTAGTAATTATTTCATAGAACCCATTTGAAACCAGGAGTTCACCAATAGTAATCTGCAAATCATCCTTGTTCTGCTGTGGGAAATCTGACAGAAAATCTGTCCTCAGTGTGTCACTAAGTTCTACGTTGTCATAACCATAAATTCGTAAAATTTCCTCAATCACATCTGCCTCTCGCTGAACATCGACTCGATATGGAGGAACGGTTGCAGTGAAGCCGATATCTGTTTTATCTGAAATTTTGATATCCAGACTCTCCAGTATTTCCAAAATAAGTTTTTCTCCAATCGGTTTTCCAATCAATCGGTCGATGTTCTTAAAACTGACTGGTACAATGAAATCATTTACAGGGTTTGGATTGATGTCAATTATTTCAGAACTAACCTTACCATTGGCTAATTCTCCTATTAGAATTGAAGCCCATTTCAAAGCAAATACGGTTAGATTAGGATCTGTCCCGCGTTCATAGCGGAATGATGCATCTGTCTTTAACCCATGTGTAAGTGAAGTTTTTCGGATGTATTCCGGAGCAAAATATGCACTTTCTAAGAAGATGTTTTTTGTAGATTCCTTAATCCCTGATTTAATACCACCAAAGACACCGGCGATACACATACCCTCCTTCTCATTGCAAATCATGAGATCACTCGATGTGAGTTCCCTCTCCTTTTCATCAAGGGTAGTAAATTTGGATCCCACTGGCAGCGTTTTGACTACTACTTTTTTACCAATAATTTCATCATAATCAAACGCGTGCAATGGTTGCCCTAGAGAATGAAGGACATAATTGGTAATGTCGACCACATTGTTAATTGGGGTCAACCCAATTGAAGTCAGCCGATTCTTCAGCCAATTGGGGCTTTCTTTAATCTGAAGATTGGAAATGGTTACTCCTGAATATCTAGGTGCTCCATTGGAGTCTTCTACGACAACATCAATTGGGCAATCGTGATTTTCTACCTGAAAGGATTCAATCAAAGGCCAATTGACTTCCTGCCCATTAACTGCTTTTATATCCCGACACACTCCGATGTGAGACATGGCATCTGCCCGATTGGGGGTCAGACCAATTTCAAAAACACTATCGGATTCTAGGTCAAAAAGATTTATTGCTGGCGAACCGTTTGGCTCAGAAGTATCCACTACTATTATTCCGGAGTGATCCTTACTCATGCCTATTTCATAGGCAGAGCAAATCATGCCCTCAGAAACCTCTCCTCTTATTTTTGCTTTCGAAAGGGTAAATCCTTCTTCCTTGTCTGACGGATAAATGGTGCTTCCAATTGGGGCTACTATGACCTTTTGACCCTTAGCTACGTTAGGCGCACCACAAACTATTCTTGAATGGACATCCAGACCAATGTCTACGGTTGTGAGGCTCAATTTATCCGCGTTCGGATGTTTTTCACACGTAAGCACCTCACCTAACAGGAGACCCTTCAAACCTCCCCTGATAGACTCGTAGTGATCAATCCCTTCAACTTCCAGTCCGGTTGCGGTTAGGATATCAGATGTCTCCGATACAGATGTTTTTAAGTCTAAAAATTGATTAAGCCAATTGTATGAAATCTTCATTCTGCCCGATAAAGTGCCTCAAAAAACAAAGGCGTAAAGTTATCCTAGTTTGGCAAAATTGCACATCTCCCAATAGGTGGTTTAGTGGAAAGGATCTATTTGTTTGAATTCCAAATCTGCGGATTCCATTGTGATGGCTTCTTCAGCACTTGTCTTAACCGGGTTGCACCCACACAAAGCCAGTAGAGATTGACAATTAAAGTAACTGCTCAATGATGTTATTAACGGTGATTCCCTCTGCCTCAGCTTTAAAGTTCCTCACTATTCTGTGCCTTAGGATTGGATTGGCAACAGCTTTAATGTCTTCAATATCAGGTGAATATTTTCCATTAATCAAGGCATTGCATTTTGCACCTATGACAAGAAATTGAGAGGCTCGTGGTCCAGCGCCCCATTCCAAATAATCGTTGGCCAGATCAGAAGCCTTTTCGGTATTTGGTCTGGTTTTTTGAACCAACTCAACCGCATACTCCACGACATTATCAGTAATGGGCACCTTCCTTACTAAATGCTGGTATTGAATAATCTCCTCCGCATTCAATACATGGTTTATCTTGATCACCTCATCAGTCGTCGTAGATTTAACAATGTCCAATTCTGATTCGTATGAAGGATAATCCAACCAGATATTGAACATAAACCTATCCAGCTGCGCTTCGGGAAGTGGATAGGTACCTTCTTGCTCGATAGGGTTCTGGGTAGCTAAAACAAAGAAAGGCTTGTCCAATTCGTATCTTTTACCTGCGACAGTAGTCGCGTATTCCTGCATCGCTTCCAATAAAGCCGCCTGAGTTTTAGGGGGTGTTCTATTGATTTCATCGGCCAAAATGATATTGGAAAAAATGGGGCCCAAAATAAATTTAAAGTTCCGGTCCTTATCTAATGTTTCCGCCCCTAAAATATCTGATGGCATTAAATCCGGGGTAAACTGAATTCTGTTGAACTTCAGGTTCAATGCGGAGGATATGGTTTGGATCAATAGCGTTTTAGCCAAACCGGGAACTCCTACAAGTAAGGAGTGTCCCTGGCAAAAAATGGAGGTTAAAACCAACTTCACTACTTCATCCTGACCAATGATTACTTTACCAATCTCATTCTTTAGATCAGTGTAGGCTTGTTTTAGGGCATCAGCGGCTTGAACTTCCGTCTCAAATTTTTCCATGAAGGTTGATCCTTTTAATTAACAATATTGTTCTAAACGGAAAATCAATTAATACGATTCATGATTTTACAGTACTGGTATTCTTCATCCACTTCAATATAAACGTCATCCCTTGCCTTCAGAAACCAGTTCTCCATAGTTCGTCCCCGTTTTTCTGCCAACGCAGCGCGGCCTATTTTCTGGTAATCATCCCGTAAATTAGCTTGATGAGGAGCTAGTTTCTCGTCATAAAAAAGTATTCTCACGGCTTCAGTGCCATCATCAAGGCGGTACCTCATCGGTTTGGTTATGGTTCCCAAAGCCATAGTATCAAGGGTGAAGAATATCACTGGATCCAACTCTTCAACCGAAATTCTACTCGCACCATCTCCATCTGAAAAAAATCCGCCATTTGATGAAGTCTGTTGGTCATCTGAGTATTCTTTGGCCGCTTTTGCAAAGGTTATGGTGTCTGTCAGTATGCCAGACCTTAGGCTATCGAGGTAATCGACAGCACCTAGAATATCCGTTTCAAGGGGTTGAGGTGAAATAAGAATATGTCTTGTATTAAAGGTATTCCCTCTACGTTCCAATAACTGAAGAATATGGATTCCAAAATCCGTTTCAAATGGTTCAGAAATCTCTCCTGCCTTTAATTTAAAAGCTGTCGCCTCATATTCGGGGGCTAAGACACCCCTCCTCTGAAATCCTAATTCTCCTCCGTTTTGAACAACACTTGGATCCATGCTGTTGTCTTTGGCCATTTCATTAAAGTCGGCTCCATCCGAAATTTGTCTTCGAATATCATTAAGTCTTTTCCTCACCAGATCTTTCTGAGATTTGCTTACTTCGGGAATTTTCACGATCTGACCAACCTTCACTTCAGTAGAGAAGTAGGGCAGACTATCATTGGGTATATTTCTAAAGAACTTTCTTACTTCAGCCGGAGAGACTGACATTTCAGCGGTTAGTTCTCCTTCCATTTTCTGAGCGGTAAGCTGCTCTTTAATGGTCTCAGCCAATTCGATTTTGAACTGCTCTAACGTTTTTCCATAATATTCCTCTATCGCCTCTTCCGATCCCACCTGACTAATAAAAAACTGGAGCCTCCTATCCAGGTTGTTGTCAACCTCATCATCTGAAACCTCTACCGAATCGATTTCCGCTTTAGCCACAAGCATTTTCGACACCATAAGGCTCTCTAATACTAAACATTTATCTGCCGAGCGGCCCTGTGAAAGAGCATCAAGGTATGCTTTCTCCACATCAGATTTTAGGACAATATAATTGTCCACTTTTCCTACAATTTTATCTATAACAAGCTTATTAGACTGTCCTTCGACCAAAAAGCTCGAGAATAACATGATAAAAAGAACTCTACTGAACTTCATACTTTTCAAAATATTTTTTCTCCTCAGCCTCTTTCAAGGTATTGTTCTCCAGGTCTCTTGTTAATTGGATTTTCCTTTTATTAACAATAATGTTGGCAATGTCATCCCTGACATAATCCAGAGGTGAGACCTGGTCTGAAATTTTATACTCTATCAACTTTAATAGATAAACGAATTTATCGTCTGATGTTTCAACAAAGTTATTACTCCTCAAAAATTGAACCTTATTCGGAATTGAGGCTAAAGGAGTATTTTTGATAACTTCATTGAAATTAACCCATAAAGAATCCTCTAAATGAGATCTATTGGCAAACTGATAACAATAGGTTCGAATTTCTTCCATATTAGAATCAGGATAAGAACGAATACCATTTCGTATTCTCCTGATTCTAGGAGCTTCCGTTGGTAATTTGACAAATAGTCCTCTAATTATATTTTGCTTCAAAACGAAGTTGTCCTTTTTCTCTTCATAGTATTGGCTGATTTCTTCATCAGATACTTCTTTAGGTAGTTGCTGTTGTACCACCAATTTCTCATACTCATGCACCATCAGCGCATAACGATAGTCCAAAACCTTTCTTTCAATGTCGGCTTCATCAAATTGAATATTTGCTGATGCCTTATCAATCATTAACTGTTTTTTTATCCAACTGTCAACATATTGATTAACTATATCAATGCTATCTCTGCTGGAAATGTCGTCCGGTACGACTCCGGCTAAATCATCTCGATAAAGAAAAGTTTCCTTTACCCGTGCGATTGGAATTGCAGTGATATCCGCATCCTCAGAACTACCCAAGTTCAGATACTCACAGGATGACGCTACAAATAGCAATATGACAGAAAGTAATTTCAATATTCTCAAATTGAGCTGCAAAATTAACCTAAAATGATTGGTAAATAGAAGAGAATGGAAAGACTTCACGTCTTATCAATCTTCTTACATAGGGTACAGATATTCTTATTATTTCTTTTGTGGAATTCAATTTTATCCATGATACGTTGAACCAGCATTAGCCCTAGTCCCCCTTTTTTCTTCTTATGAATAATCTCTTTGAGGTTTGGTTCGGAATATTGATTTAATGCGAAGGCCATGCCATCATCAACAATTTCAAAAATTATTTCTTCATCATCTTTATAATTAATGCAGACTTCAAAGCTTTCGTCGGCGTTGCACTGATGAGAGTGTATAATAAGATTGGCGCAAATTTCGTCAACCGCCAAAACAATTTGATAGGCTTCAATATCTGACATAGCATGAGACTTAAGCACTTTTTCTACAAATGCTCTGATCTCACGCAGTTGCTTTTTACTACAGTTTGCTTTAAGCCTGTGTTCCATTTAAGTATGCCTCAGCCTCCCTTTGGGTGGCAACAATTTTCAATAGATTTTCTAAACCTAAAAGCTCAAAAACATGGTTTACTTTCTCCTGAAGTCCGCAAACAACAAACCTTACTCCTCGTTCCTTGAAATCCTCCAAATAGGACATGAATACTCCCAGTCCTGCTGAAGAGATATAGTTTAAACCAGTACAATCAACTAATATCTTCAAGTTGCCAGACTCCATCGCATTGCGAATGGCATTATCCAGATATATCGATGAACTGGCGTCAACCTCGCCGACTACAACTAACTGTAGCATGTCATCTTTTGTTTTTTCTTCTATTTCAACCATTCGCAACTATTTAAATTTTACTCTCAAAAGGGAATGATCATCTCCCATTGTCTTTTCATCTGAAAACTTATATAAATCTTCCACTAGTCCTTTTTGAATCAGCTCGGGCGGGTGTTCAGCATGCCTCTCTAGAGAATCCTTCAACCTTGCATAACCGTATTCATCCTTTGCGGCATTTGTTGCCTCTGTAATCCCATCAGTATACAACACTATAATATCTCCCGGGTTGTATTGGAATTCGTTGACTTCTACGTATTTATGGAATTCGTTGTTTCTTAGAATGCCTAATCCCATCCCTTTTGTTTCAAAGAAGTCAGCACGTTTACTTTTGTGGCGGTAATAAAGTGTTGGGCTATGCCCGGCCCTGGAAAACTCAACCGTTTTCTTTTCAAAATCTATTATGTAAAATGCCAGAGTTATGAAAGATGACCTCTCAAGACACCTACTTAAGGCACTGTTGGCATTTATCATGAATTCTTTTGGTGATAAATCCAGTTGAACAAGGCTATGAAAAATCCCTTTCATCTGTGACATATTAAATGCCGCTGAAGTACCTTTCCCAGAGACATCACCGATAACGAGGGCAATCCTATTTTCACTGTAATTAAAAATATCGTAATAGTCGCCCCCCACTTCGTCTGCGGCCTCAGAGAAAGCCGATATATCTATTTTGCCGTTGCCGTTCAGTTTTTCTGGCAAAAGACTTTTTTGGACACGAGTAGCAATTTTTAATTCTTCCTTATAGCGTTCATTTTTAATTGCTTCGTTTAAGAGTCGAAAATTTTCGATGGAAATGCTGGTCTGGTTCACGAAAGTTTCAATAATGCCAACCATTTCTCTATCAAAACCATCCGAGACTTCTTTAAGTAGGACAAGGGTAGCGACGTGCTCTGATTTAGATAATACAGGACAGGCCAATACGGACTTGTAGGCACCACCCTTCAAGGTGCCAGTGAAATTTGAGACTTTAGCTGACTCTCGAATAAATTCAGAGGTGAAAATCTGTCGAATTTCCTTTTCTCTGACCTGCTCTTTGATCTCAGGAATTTTCTCTTCATCGAGGTTATTAGCATGGACTTTAGCTGTATTGCCTTTTTTGTCAATGATTTCAATCCATGCCGCATCAGCAAATACGGCGCTAACAGAGCTATCCAAGAGGATTTCATAAACCTGATCTTCATTCTTACCAGATGGAATCGATTGACTAAGTCTTTGGAAACTAACCACCTCTTCTAATTTCTTTTCGAATACAGATGAGGTCGGCAGATTGAACAGGATTACCAGGACAGCAATCACAGAATAGCTAAAAATGAAAGTGAATAGCGAGAGCACATACACATCGTTGATCAGATCAATAGCCAACTGGTTTTCGTCCGAATACCTTACCAAATTGAGGAAAAAATAACTCAGGTAAATCAACACCAGTATTATAAAAAGGATGCTTTTCCATTTCTGTTTAAAATTGAGATAGGCAACCCATTTCAGATTAAAAGACAGAACTAAAGCCATTAAAACCAAAATGGAAAATACTATGTTGAATGGAATCTCGAACATGCCATAGCCAAGCAGATTGAAGAGCAACCCCCCTGTCAGCGCATATTCATAAATTCTCCACGTTGAGATTAGCCATTTTGACTTCTGGTATAAAATAAGCCTCTTCCAGGCCACAAAAGTTGATATAAGAAAGGCCAGGACAAGTCCTATGTTTAAATGATAGAAAAAATTGATGATGAGAATATTCTTAGCAAGGGCCCCTGAACCAAGAATATTAAAGATGAATCTGATTACCAAGGAGATGATAGTAGTCAGCAGACCGGCTACAAATACTTTCCATAGCAAATCCAAAAAATTGACACTTTCAGCCTTAATAATGGTATACCGGAAGTAAATGAGCAGATTAAAAATGAATAAAATCAACATTGCCCTCGGCAAAACGGAGGGAATGTTAAAATTAAGGTTGTGTGATTCCCCAAAAAGAATCAATAGATCGACCACCAGGAGCAACGTCCAAAAAATGATCGCAAAAACGACGCTTAAACGGGTTATACCTTTATGGGAGAGCTTCAATCGATTGACCTGCTTGACTAAGAACTTGGCAAGTTAACGAAATTTCAAAGTTTTTGTTGGTTGAATTCCGTGACTGCTATAACCTCCACATGAAATTACTACGTCATGCTTAAGCCTATGATCTATAGTGAAAATGCTGAATTAATACTCTATCCATAAAAACGAAGAATGTGAAAGCTATGATCAGGAAGAAGAAATTCTGTAAAATGGCTCCTGACAAGTTGATTGGGACGTTTACTAAATTGATCCGTGTCATTAATTGATTTACCACAGTTCCGGTCCCTGTGTCCAGGTTGCTACTACCGTCGGCGGTTAAAAAGGCTCCTATCATAGCTGAAATAGTAAAGAATCCCACAATTGACAGGGCCCGATATAAGATTCCGTTTCTTTTCTTTTGCTTAATAAGTTGTTCCAATTTCCGTGTAACCTGATCGGTAAACTCGAATGAAGTCTTTTCAAGTGCACTTGCCTTTATGTAACCTTCAGTCATTAGCAATGACCGATACAATGCTTCTTCTTCCGGATGGTTTGGAAGTTCTTTTAGAATCTCCGAACCTTCCTGGTCTGACAACTTGCCGTCTATTAAATTAAATATTTGTTCTTCGGTTATCTTTTTCATAGCAATGAGGCGGCTTCACCCTTTAATATATTATTCAATTCCAGCGCCAGTTTCTTTCGAGCCCGGAATAATTTTACCTTTAAGTTATTTCTATCTTGTGAGATTACCTCGGCTATTTCCTCCAGCGTCAATTCTTCAAAATAAAACAAGGTTATGATCAATTTATCCTCATCCGACAATTGCTCAAGAGCCAGATTAATGAATTGTTGCCTGTCTTCAGACAACAATTCATTCTGATTATCACTTCCTCCAAAGGAAGTCGGTTCATCATCAATGTTTGAGGTTTTGATCCGATTTTTTCTTCCACTCGAAATGGCGGTATTATAAACAACCCGATAGAACCAGGTTGTAAATTTCGAGTCACCCTTGAAGCTGCTTGCTGCCTTATAAAGCTTCATGAATGAGTCCTGGACAATTTCTTCTGCCACTTCAGGCGCATTTACTATTCGGTTGGCAATAGTGTAAGCATAATTTTTATGCCTATCAACTAATAGTCTAAAAGCACTCATATCGCCGTTTCTTACGAGGTTGACCAATTCCTCATCCGTCATACTATTATTCACTTGCTGACTTTGACGCCGGTTAATTGTTCGAGGTTACACGTAATTTATTGATATCTAATCAAAACTTATTTAATCGACTTGTAACCAGCCAAAAACTATTGGCGTCATAGGTTCCAAACAATAAATAAATTCAAAATGGAAGGAATAATAGGAGTTTTTATACCAATAATTTTCTTGGCGATTACAGGAGTACTATTAATATTTTACCGTAAGTATACCAATGATGAACGCATGGCGCTGATTGAAAAGGGAGCTGATGCTAAGATTTTCAATTATGCTAATCAAAAATCGTATGGACCATTAAGGTTTTCTTTCTTAATGATTGGGTTGGGGGTTGGTATTTTGGCCGGTGCCTTGATGGATGAATGGAGGGTCATGAATGAAGGAGCCTCTTACTTCTCAATGATCATG
>JAJCYL010000133.1 GCA_029262955.1 Cytophagales bacterium
AGGTATTTGAAAGGATATTTAAGCTATTTCCAAAAGCTGCAACATTGTTTGATTTTAGGAAATGATTAATTTCGGATAACTACTTGATACCTGAAAACCCATAACCATGGCAGAAAAGGAAGAACTTCTTGCCCTTTATAATCAGATACATTCGGAAATTACAAGGTATAGAAATTTAGAATACCAATATGTACTTTGGCAAATCGGTTTGACTTATGGTATTCTTTATGTAAGATCAGAATACTTAAAAGACTTTATAGACGATGATTTTAAGCTCTTTATTGACATTGGTATCATATTAATAATTATTTCAATTACATTTTTGTTCAGTTATCATATGATGTTTTCTCATTATTGGATGAATCAAAATAATCTTGTGAGAAAACAATTAGAATCATCCTTAAAACTGACGCCAAAAGTAAATGAAATATTAAGCAACCGATCATTTATGGCAAAGACCAGGGGTTGGGTCTATCCATTCCTATTTTTCATGTGGGTCTCGGCTCTTTCGATCTGTTACTATATTGGCTATCAAAATCCGATTCCAAATTGGGTTTATAATTTAAACATTATAGCCATCTGGAGAAATACAACACCATTTCTTATTCTAATCTTAACATTCTCTTTCGTAGTTCTTTGCTTAATTCAATTAAAAACTGCTTGGAAAATATTCGAAACATTTGACAAGGGATTTCTCAATAAATATTGGATTCATTTTGTTTTTGGAATAATCATATCTCTTATAATTTACTCGTACTGGATCGTTTAAACTCTGAACTGAGTCTCAGACTCGTAGCCAGAAAGATTTGAATGGTTAGAGCTTCTGTCTATCAGAATCTACAATACATTCTGTCCTGAACTACTTCCCAATACAGTAACTGTGAAAATACTTTCTGACAAGTCAGCCATAATGCCAATCCATCAAGCAGAAATGATCTCAATTTTGATACATAACAATATCGTTTACCTTGAAAAAGAAATCACTTTAGACCCAACTGGCATCAAGCCAATATCCGATGGTAATACCTAATACCCAGTGTTTTAATGGGTTTTCAGAAGAACTCACTATATAATGTGGGGTTTTTATATCGACTACTTGATTCAGATTGATTGAATAGCCAACATATCCCTCTGCACTATACCGACCTCTTTCGTACAAAGTAGAATTAACTCCAAATATTACATTCCATGGATGAGCAGCCAGTCTAATTTCCCTAGTATTCAAGAAATCATCTATTGTTGGGGCAATCCGATCATAGGACTTGAAACCAAATCTGTTCAACCTTAGGCTCGTAAAAACCGAAATGACCCATGGGTCAGACATCAATATATTATAGCCATAGCCCCATTCAAACACCCATTTTGTTTGAATGAAATTCATTAGATCATCCGAAGATTTCTCTTTCCAAAATCCAATTTTTGTATTAATAAAATGTCTATTTCTATGATGGGTAACTGAAAAGTTAATTGTACCTAAAGACTCATCTTCTACTTCAAATGGTACTATGTCATCCCAAAATCCCAAATTCTCAAAGGCTACATCTGGTCCAACTCGAAAATGCCAATATCTTATTTTTAACGGCCCTACACTATCAACAAAAACTTCTTCAAGCTCCACGCCATAGAGATTAGTTAGACTATCTACTTGAGAAAACCCCGGGTTGCCTGCGAAGAGCAGTAAGGCAAATAGCCTTAAATAATTCAATAGTTTACGTAACCACATGCAAAAATGCTATTATTCGATATGTTAGAAGTGAGATTTGTTAATCAGATCTTATTTTAGTGCAAGTCCTGCCTGTTATAATCAGTTACAAGTTATAAAACTTGTGTAACCATCCATTACTAACGTTATGAAGTTCTGTCTAACAGAATCTACAATACATTCTGTCCAGAACTACTTCCCAATACAAAACTTACTAAAAATATTCTCTAGCAAATCATCCGTGGTGATCTCCCCAGTCAGTTCGCCTAAACTGTGAAGGGCATTACGAATGTCCAATGCGAGGAAGTCATTGGTCAGTTCTTCATCCAGTCCGGTTAAGACGTCTCCAAGGGCTTCGTTAGTTTCCTTTAAGCCCTGGTAGTGGCGAAGGTTGGTTATAATCGTTTGATCAGTTTTGATTTTATCCAGGTGAACTGCTTCCAGGATTTTATGCTTTAAGAGGTCTAAATTGTCTCTGGAAGCAGCCGAAATCATGATCATCTCCTTCTTAAAAACCTCTATTAAATCGGGAGGTGCCAGGTCTAATTTATTGCCAACTGCAATAAATGGGATACCACCCTTTTTGAGGTTTCTTAATTCATCTTGTACGAGGTCAACAGAATCAGAGGCCAGGTCAAAGAGGTAAATGATAAGAGAAGACTCTCTCATCTTGGTATGAGTTCGCTCCACTCCCATCGCTTCAATTTTGTCTTGTGCTTCTCGAATTCCTGCGGTGTCTATAAAACGAAAAGCAATTCCATCAATGACCAGAGTGTCCTCTATAAAGTCTCTGGTGGTTCCCGGGATGTCTGATACAATGGCTTTTTCCTCATTTAACAAGGCATTTAAAAGGGTGGATTTGCCCGCATTGGGCTTGCCGGCAATTACTACCGGTACACCATTCTTAATGACATTACCCAATCTAAAACTCTTCATCAGCTCGGAAATCACCCCTCTCAGCTCCTCAATCAACCCCCTGATATCTTTTCTATCAGCAAATTCGACGTCCTCTTCGCCAAAGTCCAATTCCAATTCAACCATCGATGCGAAATGGATCAATTTCTCCCTTAACTGCTTAATATTGTCAGAAAAGCCTCCCCGCATTTGACTAAGCGCGATCTTGTGCGCTGCTTCATTTTCTGAGGCAATTAGATCAGCAACCGCTTCTGCCTGGGCGAGATCAAAGCGCCCATTCATGAAAGCTCTTTTTGTAAACTCACCAGCAGTCGCCAAACGAGCTCCTTGTTTCAATAAAAGTTCAATCACTCGCTTCACTACGTAAGGCGACCCATGTGTTGAAATTTCAACAGAATCCTCTTTGGTGAAGGAATGAGGTGAGACAAACAAAGAAACTACTACTTCATCAATAATTTCATCACCATCTAAAATGTTGCCATAATGCAATGTATGTGAAGCTTGAGTAGAAAGATCCTTGCCGTCAAAGACCCCGTTTACCAGGGCTATCGACAATTTCCCTGATAAACGTATGACCGCTATAGCACCAACTCCTTGTGCGGTAGCTAAGGCAACAATTGTATCATTGGAAGAATGAATTAGCACCAATTTGAGTGATTAGGCTACAAACTTAATCACCAAACTAATCAAAACGACATAATGGTAATGGTCAAATTCAGCTAACGGGCTTTCTCATAAACGGATATATCAGTGTACCTACAAAAGTCTGATGAACAGAAGCTTGTTTTGAGACACCTGTAATGCCATAGTTTTCTGGAAGTTGGTCTTTAGGAAAGTAGTATGTACCTCCAATCATGTCCAAAATCGGGAAAATGTCTGCGTAGTTCTTGTTTTGAGAATGCTTGTCTGCGGTGTGATGCCATTTGTGATAATTTGGGGATACGAGTACGTAATTAATCGGAAATAAATAACTGATATCAACATTTATGTGCAACCACATATTATTGACCATAACCATGATTAAAACCCATTTTATCGCATCGGGACTAAAACCTATGATGTAGAGCATAGAAAGGAAAAATAACTGAGTGATGAAAAAATCTACGGGGTGAACCCTGAAATGGGTTGTAGACCTTAGAACAATGGCTGAATGATGTGACGCATGAAAGCCCCATAATAGCTTACTATGCAAAATACGGTGACGGATATATTGAGTTAAATCAATG
>JAJCYL010000134.1 GCA_029262955.1 Cytophagales bacterium
GTATGAGCCATCACTAAGCACAGTCAAATTGATATTGGAATTAGCATCAAATAACAAGCCACCATTGGCCACAACCTTGTTATTATCTCCTGTAAAAAGTAAAGATATATTGGCCAATGTGCTAATGAAATCATCAACTCCTATGTCCTGCACCTCGGTTATCTCAAATTCCGCATTGTTAACAACAAATCCATCTACAGAATCGACAAAATCCCAAACTTCTGACATATCAACTTTCGTATGGATCCCACTAATAGGTTGCACATATCTTAGCCCATTATTAGGGACATATTCAGTGAATGGTTCGCTAATTTCACTCAGTACCGACGAAGATCTGTCATTTACGACATTCATATGCTGTACTGCCGTATTTCCAAATGAGAAATCAAAGTGCTGCGCGAAATCTGGCGCATTACTTTCCAAATGATAGTATACTCTTAAGACTGAAAATTCCCCTGGAGTTATTTCTGTGCGAGATGCCGGAATGTTATCATCTATTGCAAGGATATAGTTATTATCTTTCCCTGGAACAAATGCCAAACCAGGAATTTCGTTATTTTGAGAAAGGGGATCAGAAGCTGGGATAAGAATCTGATCAACAGATGCCAAAGTGAGTAACTCTTGCCCAAATTCCTCATTGATTTTCAGAATGAGTAACGTATCTGAGCCGGCAGTGGCGTTAAATTCAAGTTCTGCCACAGGGTCTTTTGAAATAGGTGTCCTTCTTGTGCTCTTATAAGAAATATTTGCAAAAAGAGTGTCCATCAATGTATGGATAAATAGTTTCTGTGGCTGTGTGAAATTATCTCCAACGAAAAATTTCAATCGTAGGAAAAGCTTTGAAGAATCTAGAATGGCATCCGGACTTATGGGAAGTTGAAAATTACCTCCAAGTTCAAGGCCACCTAATTGGGTGTAAGAAATAGCTTCCGTTTTGCCAAAATTTGGGTCATCGTAAGCTCCCACCAATAATTCTGGGGGAAAGTCTGTTGTCACACTATCAGACCACACTACACTGGTCGGAAGAGTAAACTCCTTAAAAAGAGTTATAAAATTATCATCATTTGGATTTAGTTCAGCACCAATTTCACTTGGATCCTCACACCCGAAGGCAATGAGCCCGGCTATTGCCAGTACCCATCGTCCCATTCTACCCCACAAGTTCATGATATAAGTTATAATAAGAATCTAATAAGTTATCGTCTTGTTCTATTGTATCAACTTTTCGCTCGACACTACTAAATAGGGCGTTTAGACTTTTACTCGAATCATCTCCACCATTAATAACAGCATCGGCATACTGAACCCCCATTTTTACAAATCCCTCGTAATCAGCCGACTTAAGATTTGACAACATGTTATCCTCTATATCAAGCATTTTAACCTTTTCGAGTAAAAGTTCGCTTTCGAATTTATGCTGAAATGGCGTGTCATAAACTGTATATACTGTTTTCGCATTTTGAAAAATCGGATCGTTCTTATAAGTTGATTTTGTATACAAAGGAATCAAACTTGTAATCCAATCATTGCAATGAATGATATCTGGTGCCCATCCTAATTTTTTGACAGTTTCCAATACTCCTTTACAAAAGAAAATTGCCCTTTCATCATTGTCTTTATAAAAATTATCTTCCTTATCGTGGAAAACTGACTTCCTTTGGAAATAGTCTTCATTATCAATGAAGTACACCTGTAGTTTGGCATTCGGTATTGAAGCCACTTTTATGACCAGGGGCTTTTCTTCCTCACCAACTGATATATTGATGCCAGATAATCTGACTACCTCATGTAGTCGATTTTTTCGTTCATTGATTAAACCAAACCTTGGAACCAAGATTCTGATCTCCATACCTCTCTCTTGCATGGCTTGTGGCAATTTGCGAACAAAACTTGCAACGTCAGATGTTTGTAAAAAAGGTAAGATTTCACTAGCAACGTATAAAATGCGGAGATTAGACATAAGTGGTGTGTGTTAGTTTTGAAAAATTGTGGAAAATTTCGGGTCACAAAGGTACATAAATTTGTCCGCATTTCAATGTAAGAGATTTTTATAACTACATTTGCGCCCTTTTAAATGCGCCATATTATCCGATGGTTGTCTACAATCAAATAAGCGAAATCCAAAAATTCTTGTCCGGATTAAACCGAGATAAACAATCAGTGGGGCTAGTGCCAACAATGGGCGCTATTCATGAAGGACACCTCACATTACTGGAGACTGCAAGATCCGAAAACGAATTTGTAATCAGTAGCATTTTCGTTAATCCAATACAATTCAACAATCCCCGGGATTACAATAAATATCCACGAAACATCAATCATGACATTGAGCTCTTAAAGCAGGCTCAATGTGACGGCACCTTCATCCCTACTATTGATGAAATGTATCCAAATCCGTCCATTATTAGTTTTAACTTTGGAACATATGATAAGGGTCTCGAGGGTGCTCATCGACCAGGCCATTTTAGTGGTGTAGGCATAGTCCTTTCCAAGTTATTTAATATCATTAAACCAGACAGAGCCTATTTTGGTCAAAAAGATCTTCAACAAGCAGTTATTGTTACAAAACTATCCCAGGATCTTCATTTCGGAGTTGAAATAAAAGTTGTACCCACCAAAAGAGAAGCTGATGGACTCGCTTTTTCTTCTAGAAATCAACGCCTTGACACTAGTCAGAGAAAAGATGCCAGTCGATTTTATTCAGCACTTAAAATCGCACAAAAGGCTTTGAATGAGGGTCAGCCTGTTAATAAGGTAATTCAAACAGTGACTCACTATATTAACGAGCTCGAAAACATGTCCCTTGAATATTTCGAAGTGGTCAATTCGGAAACTCTTAACCCAGTCTCAAAAATTAATTCCAAAGAAAAAATAGCCCTTTGCATTGCAGGATTCGTTGGTGAGATTAGACTTCTTGATAACATTTATTTAGATGAGAATTAAATCTTTTATTCGAATCGTCCTGATACGGCAAAACACTCTATTCCCCACAATTAATTGAGACAACGACTTATAACGATATTGAAATATCTCATTAGCCTGACTGTTGCTTTCGGGCTACTGTGGTATGCATTCAAGGATATCTCTATAAGAGATATGATTCAACAACTAGGAACGGTGGAGTTTGGTTGGATTTATTTGTCAGTCGCACTTTCTTTAGTTAGCCACATGCTGAGAGCTTATCGTTGGCAGCTTCTGATTAAACCACTCAACTACTCTATACCGCTAACTACATCCTTTTGGGCAGTAATGATCGGCTATTTGGCCAATCTGGCTTTTCCAAGAATGGGAGAAATAACTAAGTGTGGTGTACTCAAAAGAACACATGGTGTGAAAATGTCAGCCTCAATGGGTACTGTAGTGACAGAACGAATCTTTGATGTAGTCGTCTTGTTTACTATTCTATTCCTGACTTTTCTGGTAGAATTTGATCGCTTAAATCAATTTTTTATTGAACTCTTTAAAGACAAAATAACTGATGA
>JAJCYL010000135.1 GCA_029262955.1 Cytophagales bacterium
TTGTTGGTAAAATTAGTGGGCTTTTACTTATGGTTGCGCTCCTGTCTTCGGGAAGTGTGTCTGCACAAGATACTGAAATAAGTCCATCCGATTTGAGGAAGTATGCACTCTTAAACGAGGTGATAGATCTAATGAAAAAGGATTTGAGCGCTGAAGTTAATTCTATGATAAAAAGCCAGGATGGCATGACCGGACAGCGATACAAAGAATTAGCAGCAACCAAGGGTGATGAGGCCAAATTGGCAGAAATCGAAGCCAAGGACTTTGAAATTAAGTTTCTGGATCTGGTAACCGAACTTAAAACCGAAAGGACAGAGGCAATTAAATTGGTGAATCAGGAATTGGCTACCAAGATGATAGGTAATCGTGGTAAAACTTATAAGAGCATCAAGAGTGCACTAAGTTCAGACACGGCTCTTAAAACTCAATACGACGAAATTGTAGCGGCAATTAAGAACCAGGACAACACGGACTAAATCTCCCCTTCGATAAGCTCATGGTAACATTATATCCTGGGTACCGGCATTAACTAGACATGTCTGGTTGAGATTGTCGAAGCATAAGAGCTTAGTAGTAATGTGCTATTATTAAGAAACCCTTCGACAGGCCCGCCTGCCGAGGCAGGCTCAGGGTGACAATACTACCAAAGAGGCAACTTTAATCCTTAGAAATCGGCAGGCGGGCTTGTCGAAGCACAGGTGTTAATAATTAATCGTTACACTTTAATTGCTTTTGAAACAGCCTCTTTTTTTTCTATATCACAGTCAATCCATGGAGGTTTTCAGCTAAGAAAGGTTCCTTTAATTTCTCGTGGCTTGAAAATGAAATGCCATACATGCCTATGCCTTTACCCCTCAATTGTTCCTGCAATGTTTTTTCATCTGAAGCCTTGACCAGGTCAATTTCAGTCTTTTTTAATCCAAATCGGTTTCTATTTCCCTCTTTCGCACTTATTACATTTGGCGGCTGACCAAGGAATGTTTCATATTTTGATGTCATGTCCTTATAGTCAAGAACTACAACAGTAACTTTGTTGATACCAGTTACACTATTGGGATGAACGACATCCTCTGGCTGCAATTCACGGGGTGGACTATAGGCTGACCTAAAAAAAGGCAACTCATTTATAAACGGTGAGGCCATCTCCCATTTGACGGTTCCTGAACCAGGCTTAATCCTCCTGGCTAACATACTCTTTGTTAAGAAGATGCCGTCTCCATGTATCCGGTCATAGTCACTTTTGTAATCGTCTGACAAAAAGCAGATATCAGCAATTCCAGGCTTGAGTTCCATCGCACGGGAGTAGAATCTATAGGCTAAGCCCCACTTTTTAGAGTATTGATATCGTCTTAAAAATTTGAGTTTTTGGAAAAGTTTAATGATTGCAAACTTCCAACTTCCGGTAAGCGCAAATAATTCAATAAAACTGTCGTCCTTAAAGAAAATAAGGGCATTTCTGGACAATCCCCCTCCATGCACTCCTCCTGGAATCACTTTAAAGCCAGCTTTTTCGAAGTCTTTACATGCATTATCAAGGTCCCCTACATTGAGAACGACATGATCAAAATAGAGTGACATAATTGAGTTTTTTTGATTTTGACCTACTACAGAAATCAAATTACTCAATCATGCTGAGAATGGAAATTTTGTACTCTTTTATTTATGGAGAATCGACTTTATGGCTGTGGACACGTATTCGACTTGATTATCACTGAGTGCTGAGCCAGACGGCAAGCATAAACCCACTGAGAACAGTTGCTCTGCTTTACCCTTAATAAAGCTCTTATATTTTCTATAAAGCGGTTGTTTATGAAGTGGTTGCCAGACTGGTCTGCTTTCAATTCCTAACTCCTCAAGTTCCTCACAAATTTCAAGGTTATTCTTTCCTGCAACACTTGAATTAATATTTAGTATGGTGAGCCATTTATTAGAAGTACAGTCTGAATCGTCTTCAAAAAAAGAAAGACCTTGAATTTCAGATAAATTATTGACGTATTGATCGTGAATTAGGCGCTTGTTGATGATCCTATTTTGAAGATTCTTAAACTGCCCCAGGCCAATCGCTGCGGCTATATTACTAATCCGGTAATTGAAACCCAATTCAATATGGTGGTAATAAGGCAAAGCCTCTTTCGACTGAGTTGACCACTTCAGCACTTTTTCATAGGAGTGCCTATCTGGTAATATCAAAGCTCCGCCGCCTCCAGTGGTCAATACTTTATTCCCATTAAAGGACAGAACCGAAAGAGCCCCAAAGGTTCCCGTCTGCTGCCCTTTATACATCGAACCCAATGACTCCGCTGCATCTTCCAAAATCGGTACCTGGTATTTCTCTGATATTATCCGCAACTCATCCATTTTAGCAGGCATACCGTAGGAGTGCACAATAACTATAGCCTTAGGTTTACTTCCCGTATTGATACAATTCTTAATAGCCTCTTCCAATATTTCGGGGTCAAGACCCCAATTAGAATTTTCACAATCAACAAAAACGGGGATTGCATTCAGATAGAGTACGGGATTTACAGCGGCACAAAATGAAAAAGTGGGAACAATCACAAGATCGTCCTGGCCAACTCCCAATAATTTCAACCCAAGATGAATCGCCGATGTGCCTGAATTTAAGGCAATTACATGTTCCGTGCCCAGGTATTGACTGAGCTCATGCTCAAAAGTCTTTATGGTAGGACCTTCCGGAGCGATCCAATTGCTTTCCATTGCTTCCATCACCAACTCTTTCTCTTCCAAACCAATGTCCGGAGGAGAGAGATAAATCCTTTCGGAAGATGACTTGCTAGTATCCAGTAAATTTTGGTATGGAATTGGAGTCGATTGCATTGATTTCCCTGGCACTAAATAATTTAAGCAAAGTTGTAAAAATGATCGACAAGTCCAGACTAAGAGATATTTTTTCTACGTATTGGACATCCATCTCTAACCTCTCTGACCACGGTATTGCACTTCTCCCATTCACTTGAGCGAGCCCTGTTATTCCTGGCTTGACCTGATTTCGGCGTAAATGCCTGACACTATACAATTCCAAATATTCAGGGAGTAGCGGCCTTGGACCAACCAGACTCATCTCCCCACTTAGCACATTGATCAATTGTGGAAGCTCGTCCAAGGAAGTGGCTCTTAGAAATTTGCCGATTCTGGTTATTCTCATTTCATCTGGTAGTAGTTCACCTGATTCATTATATGAATCCATCATTGATCTAAATTTGATTAGGGGAAAGAGTTTTCTACCTAAACCTGGCCTCCATTGAATGAAGAATATCTTGTTATCACCAGTAAATAGCAATAAAATGGATATCAACAAACCAATGGGAATTACCATAAGCAGCAAAATCACTGCGAGAAGATAGTCAATAATTGGTTTGAGAAAGCTCTGGTACATTTTCAGGTGTAAGATAATAAATACATTATGCTTATTAATAATGATCCATCATGCTTACTGCAAATCCGACCTCCCCTACTCTGGCTTCAATTTGCAACTGAGGCCCTTTAATAAATTAGAGTTTTAACTTCAGACGTTTAAACTTCTATACTGCCAGCTCAAAAAAAAGACTTAAGCCTGAGTTGGGAGTGGTTTTAGGACTACTACCCACAATTAAATATAAGTTGGACACTCAGGGCTATTCTTATGGTTCTTGATTGGTATTCTATAGTTCAACATAATCTCATGTGAACCTTTGGAGTACCTGGTAAGAGCTGATGTAATCACATCATATCCATAGCCGACTCTGAAATTGTCGTTCAGTATTAGCTGAAGAAGAAGAATAATTGAATCTCCACTTCTCCAGGAAACACCTGTATAAATTTTCTGTTCGATGATTAAGTTGGCATTCAAATCCCATCCGATTGGTCCTCTCTCGGGTACACGAATTAAGAATGATGGGTTTAGCAGAAATCGCTCATGCTCGTCTAATTTGAATGCAGTCCCAGCGTATAAGTAATAGTGCCTTACCTCCGTGGCTTCGACTGGAGAATCTGTTTCGATGTCAAAAGCCCGGGGAGATAATATAAAAGGCACAGAAAGACTTATGTAGGATTTCTTATCCTGCCAGTAAACACCAGTCCCAAAATTAGGATTAAACGTCTTTGGTGTACCGCTGAGAAACGGATCCTGGGCATCTCTAATATTCAACTGGGTAAAATCTGACTTTCTGGAATTAAAACCTCCCTGCAACCCAAATGATATTACACCTCTTGACATTCGGATCTTATAGGCATATGCGGCAAATAGGCCGATATCATTATGAACTCCGACCTTATCGCTGGTGAAAATCAACCCGCCGCCAATTTGATTCGCATTAAATGCATTATGGGCAATAAATGACTGAAATGAGGGGGCACCGTCAATGTTTACCCACTGATTCCTATTCATTGCAGTAAGACTCAATTGATTTAATCGTCCTGCAATAGCTGGGTTTATAACGATTGGATTGAAGTGATATGTCGACATTACGGGCCGTTGCTGCCCGTATATATCTTGTATCATTAGAAGCAATAAAGATCCAACTAAAACTAATAATCTCCCTTTTTTCAACTTCATCCTTTTTATCTAACCAACTCCAGGAATCCCTGAACTATATCATCCTGACCCAACAATCTGTTTCTATCAATAATGTAGAAATAAGTACCCTCAGGTAACCTTTCTGAGCCGAAAGATACTCCTTTATTGGCAATTCCACGGAATGAGTGTGCATCGTCGCCGTTGATGTATCCATTTTCATTATCAGTTTCCCAAACTAGCTGACCAGCTCTGTTGAAGATCTTAACACTGGGGTTTTCAAACCTATCAATGCAATCAATAATGAACCAATCATTCAAACCATCAGAGTTATCTGATATTCCATTATAAACTATAATATCAGTTTCAATATCAAATGTGGTCTCGAATTCACACTGATTCTCATCTCGAACAAATACCCGATATCCGGTTCCATCTGTTACATTGTTTAATGAGAAACCAAACCTCAAATCTCCATTACCCAGATCCCACACGATGGAATCGATAGCCACTACTGTCTCAAACGATAAACTTGCACCCCCATTGTTCAATGAACAAACGGATGCTCTGGTATTTACCGTAAATACTGGTGGTTTCGATTCATCAAGGATTTCAATTGAAATCGATTCAGAACGACAACCGGATGACAATCTTTGAGCTACTACCAAGTAAGTACGTGCCTCCAAACCAGATCCTGATGTCCCTGTGAATAAAGGATTAACCAGGTCATCTTCACCGAACCATTCAAATCTAAAATCATTGGTATTTCCATCGATAGTTATGGTTGCTGCGCCATTAGGAACAACACAATTAACTATATGGGTAATATTGACAACTTCAGGGAGCGGAACAGGTTCCGTCGCATCCTCAATAGTTATCTCGGCAATATTCTCGCATCCTTTCAGCAAATCGGTAATTACAACCGTATAGGTTAGTGCACTTAAGGAGTCTGCCACAATTGCGCCTTGTCCACTAAAGAACGGCTGAGTATTGGCAATATCAGTACCCACATACCAGTCGAAATTATAGAATGCAATGTCATTGCCAGGTGAGCTTACACTTGCCTCACCATCGGGGCGTAGGGGATCACAATTGGTTACCGGTGCGATCTGCACCAGTGCAATTGGTGGAGTAACATGCTCATCTGGCAAGAACACAGTAACCGGTGCAGATGCGCAGAAATTATCCGCTTTATCAACAGCAATCGCAGTATAAGTTCCACTTGCTAAAGAATCCACAAACTGCTCTGTTGCCAACAGGTTAGGATCGGTCAAGAAATTGGCAAAGTCAGCAGGAACTGATCCCCCGCGGAACCAGAAGTAATCGTAGCTATCCTTATTTTTTCCATCAGGGAAGACGATTAAACTCGCGCTGAGACGACCGTTTGGACCAACTCCAAATCGCGTGCTCTCGCAATGAGTATTCGCGGAAACAGACCTGCGCAGAAGTAGCGGTGTCACATCGTCCAGCATAACAAAGGTTCTTTCATTGGTACAACCAGTTGCTAAATCAGTTACTTCAACTGTGTAATTGCCTGCTGCAAGTCCACCTACTATTGGATTATTGGCCTCAACCACCACTCCATTTTCATCTCTCCATGTATAGGTGAAGAAATTGATATCTGCTATACCATTGGCTGCTACCGAAATTGAGCCATTGGCCAGGGTCGGATCACAGTTAGTTTGCCTACTGGCTGTTATTTGTGTTATGGCAATAGGTGACAAGAAGAACGAAGAGTCAATCACATTAATCTGGGCTGGCAATGACGTTCTACATTGGGTCGAATTTTCTTCTGCAATAACATAATAAGTGCCAGCACTTAAGGGACCAAAAGTAGTTCCCGCTCCAGACTGAATTGGGTTGAAATTAGGAGCAGTTAATTGCGTAAGATCATCAAACCAGAAGTAGGTATAGTCACCAAGATTACCAGAATTTAAGGCTAGAACCTCTGCGCTACCGTCCCCTGTACAATCAGTTTGCGCTCGCACTTTCATATCAATAATTACCGGATCAATATGCTCATCATCCAACTCGATTGACTGTTCAATGGTACAACCAGTGGTGGTATTTACAATTTGAACAGTGTATGTACCGGCATCAAGTAGTGTTTGTGATAAGGTTGCCGCTGCCAAGCCTGCCTGAGTTGTCGGTCCATCTGTTAAGAATGGAATACCTGTTGCATTGGGACCAGCAAACCAATTAACAGTGATCATATCTGTTGGTGCTACACTAGTTATGGTGAGATCTATCTGTCCTGTACCACTTCCAACGATGCAATCCGTATCTGTAGCTGCGACGTTCAATTGGATCTTAGGGAATATGATATCACCGGGTTCACCAAATATCTCAAATGGGAATAAACCAGATGGGCAGTTATTATTTGTGAATTGTCCTTGTCCGGTAACTCTTACATAATAAGTACCAGCACCGGTAGAGGCAACATTCGGACCAGTACCAATGGTTGGAGGCGTTCCGGTAGGATTATCAAACCATTCAACCAAATAATTAGCCGGATTTGAATCATCACTAACTCCGTCATTATTACCATCATAGAATATTCCATTTATCGGTATGGAAGCTGACCAATCACCATTACATGTTGTGATATGAACACGATCAACAATATCTACCCGTGGACTAATAATGTCTTCATCAATTATGCCGGACAATGTAGTATTACAGCCCGTATTCGTATTTGTAACAACGACTTGATAAGTCCCATCATCTCGATTTGTAATCATCGATGTATTCTTCTCAGGATCACCACCGGGTAGTCCAATCCAATCATAAGTGAAATTTGGTGCCAAGTCATTGGG
>JAJCYL010000136.1 GCA_029262955.1 Cytophagales bacterium
CTGCTAACAAATTCATCCACCAATAATTCAGCTTTTTCGGGTGTGCTTGCACCAAGACCGAGATTAGGTCTACCACCTTCGCCACTGTACACGGTGGGCACTCCATCTAACAATGGTCCTGCAACCATCACCCGGGGTGAAGCTTCCTCATCAATCAATGACTTTTCTTTCCATGGCATTACCAGGTCAAGCTGACCACCTGTATCTCTAATGCTGGTAATCCCATTTACCAGGAAAAGTGAGAACATTGCAGGGGACAAATCCTCCTCGTAAGACAGATGAACGTGGGCATCCCACAGGCCTGGAATTAAGAACTTCCCACTGGCATCTATCACCGTTCCTTCACTCGGCACCTCTACTTCACTGGCTAAACCAATTTGTAAAATTTCCTTACCTCGGATAATCACTGTCTGGCCATCCCTACTCCCATTAACCGCGTCAATTGCGGTAACATTTTGGTAGGCTATAACAGGCTCCTGGTTTTGCTCGGGGGAGCAACTAATTATAACCACTGCAAGCAGAAGAATTGTATATGATTTCATATCATCATTGAATTAGGTCGTAATCTTGGCTCAAGATAGTCAAACTACAGCCACAAAAAAGTTATCATTTTTGACCGACTGTATTGGTCAAGGTGCCTATACCCTCAATAGAAATACTGATTTCATCATTAAGCGACAAAGTGAATTCACTCGGAGGTACGATCCCGGTTCCGGTCATTAAAAAACACCCAAAGGGGAAAGTACATTCCTTAAATAAATAATCACGTAAGTCCGATAATGTTCGCTTCATGGCATTTAGGGTAATACTGCTTTCAAATTCAATAACCCCAACTCTTTTGATGATTATTTCTATTTGTGTTGTTTTGGAAATTTCTGAGTTAAACAGTGCAATACAAGGTCCAAGTGCGGCACTTTTATCGTAAGTCTTCGCTTGGGGTAGATACAATGGATTCTCTCCTTCAATACTTCGCGAGCTCATGTCATTACCGATCGTATACCCTTCAATGGTGCCTGTAGAGCTAATGAAGAGGGTAAGCTCCGGTTCAGGCACATTCCACATAGAATCTTTCCTGATATTAACCAATTCTTCCGGCCCGGATACTCGATTTGATGTGGCTTTAAAGAAGAGTTCAGGCCTTTCAGCATCGTATACCATTTCATAAAAAGAATCACCCTTGGCCTTTTTTGATTCTTCCATTCTTGCCTCCCTGCTTCTTTTGTAAGTAACTCCACTCGCCCATACTTCCTGGCTTCCAATCGGTGCCAAAATGGATTGCTGCACAAACTCATTCTCATCAACAGGTGTAAATTCATTAAGATTATCTCCAATCAAATTATAAAGCCCCTCCCTGTTAATGAATTCGTCCCAGTCACTAGATCTGGTTTTAAAATAATCATCGCCAACATTGATGTAAATTCCCGCTTGGCATTTATACACTTTAATCACTCCAGTCATTACCGAAATATACAAAAACGTCCATTTGCGCAATCCAATTTGGACTATCTTTTGCAATTTTAATAATTAACAACTTTAGGAATACCAATCAGAAAAATGAGAAAAACAGACTAATAAATTTAGTAATGGGATGGAAGATCATTCCTTAAATGCAACGTTAAGGAACAAATAGATGTACAAAAGATGTTAGAAGATAGGACGTTTACTGAAATGGCTGACCTCAGCAGAGGCGAGGTTTATTTCTATAAGCGTTTGAAGAATTTAAGACCGACAGGCTTTTTCCAATCAGAAACAATAGGTGGAGAAGTCCTGGCCTATGATACTGTACGAGGACAATATTTTGGGATGTATTTCATTGGAGGGAAATAACTGGTCTTTATTAGCTGAACCAACTTAAACTAAATGAATCCAGACGATGATTTGATTGTCAAATTCAAAGATCTTGAGTGGGAAGTTCCTACAAAGGGTGTTAGGCAAAAAACACTAAAACAGAATACGCAACAGGTAAGATTATTAGAGTTTTCAGATCAGTTGTTGGAAGAAGAATGGTGTACAAAAGGACATATCGGGTATGTTCTTGAGGGAGAGCTATCTATTGATTTCAAAGGCAAAGTAGTTCATTATGTCAAAGGTGATGGGCTCTGGATTATGCCAGGAGAAAAATATGGGCACAAGGCTTTAATAGCGAAAGGAAAGAGTGCGTTACTCGTACTTTTTGAGGAGAATGTTATTCCTGACTGAATAATATTTATCCATATTTTGCAGATCACTTAACGACCCTTTAGTTCTTAAAATTTCTCCATTTGTCCCACTCCAACACAAGGAATTAAAAAATCTCGAAATTGAAGTTTGCCATGCATTCTTTTCAAACGGTTGCAGAAAAAACCCTTAATAATCCATTTGTTGCTTTCATCCAACGACCTTATTATAGATAACTCAAATTGTCAAAATTTTAACATGAAAGCTCTAATCTCATGCTTTTGCACTAAATAAATATAAGGGAATAAATGAATAAGAAATGGTGGAAAGAAGCGGTCGTTTATCAAATTTATCCGCGGAGCTTTAAAGATAGTGATGGAGATGGCATAGGTGATCTCAATGGGATTATTGAGAAGCTCGATTATCTCCAGGATCTCGGTATTACCGTCATTTGGCTGTCTCCCGTTTACAAATCTCCCAATGATGACAATGGGTATGATATAAGTGACTACAGGGACATCATGACCGAGTTCGGCACCATGTCAGATTTTGACCGTCTTCTCTCCGAAATGAAGAAGCGAGGTTTAAAACTCCTTATGGACCTGGTGGTGAATCATTCCTCAGATGAACACCAGTGGTTCAAACAATCACGGGTTTCTAAAGACAATCCTTATAGAGATTACTACATCTGGAAATCTGGGAGAAATGGCGGACCTCCTAATGATTGGGTATCCTTTTTTGGAGGTTCAGCCTGGCAGTTGGATGAAAAAACCGGAGAATATTACTTACACCTATTCAGCAAAAAACAACCCGACCTAAATTGGGAAAATCCTGCGGTGAGGAATGAAGTCTATGAACTGATGAAATTTTGGCTAGACAAAGGAGTTGATGGTTTTAGAATGGATGTTATTCCACTTATTTCCAAGGACACTTCCTATCCTGATTTTCCCGAAACCTATGATGGAAATTTTCCGGCTGTTTATGCTAATGGACCGCGTGTCCATGAGTTTCTTAAAGAAATGCACACCGAGGTACTGTCCAAGTATAATTGCATGACAGTAGGTGAAGGTCCGGGCATTTCTATACATGAAGCCAACGACTATGTAAGTGAGGACAGGAATGAATTAAATATGATTTTCCATTTCGATCATATGTTTATTGACCGAGATCCTGGAGATTTCTATGAAAATCGGTATTGGAGGCTCTCTGGGGTCTGGGGGGGAG
>JAJCYL010000137.1 GCA_029262955.1 Cytophagales bacterium
CATCATTATCACCCCAATTAATGATCTGCTTTTGGACATCAATTTCCAAGCTAATAGGATTGACCTCCTTTCCAACTATTAAAGTTGTATTTTTTCGGCTTTCGATATCAAGTTTGCCAATACTCTCAGAGCCAAGATCAACGTAAAATAGAAGATTGTTTATTGCGTCTAATCTAATGTCATCAACGTCATAAATCTGATCAGTTACTAATGTGTCTACTTTCGTCCCATCGTAACTTGAACGAAGGATCAGTGGAGTACCAGCTTCTGAAATATAGATCCATTGCTTTTGCGGATCCAATGCGATGCCCTGAGGATAAGTTACAAAGATGACCGTGTCTAAATTACTTCCATCCAGATCTGAACTCATCACAAAGTTATGGTCAACGTTACTCCAAAATAATTTTTTATTGACCGGATCTACAGCAATCCGCCAAACGAAACCTTGTGCTGATGCGAGCTGGGAGGCTTTGGAAGACACCGGGTCAAATTTAGAGACGGTACTGCGACTCGCGTCGGCCAAAAATATTATTGGAATCTGAGTCTTATGATGACAGGACCATAATACAATGAAACTCAGAACAAAAATTGTAGTCTTCAATTCTTTAGGAACAAACTCTGGAGTCAAATCATTCCATCAAAATTAAGCCATCTTCAAAAGTCTCTTTTCCGAGCAAAGTTTGGTGCCATAGGCAGGCTCAGAATATAGAGTAGTATTTTACTTTTGAAGATGGCTTCATAATTTATAACAACCTATACTATCATGCTGGCATGTTGTAATAGAAACGCTCCTCTATTATCTGGTTTCCCTCCCACTTTTGACGAGCAATTTGCTCCAATTTTACTCTATTCCCATCTTGGAAAGTTACGTCCATCCAATTTTCTACCATGGTAATCCCAGCCTCTTCATCAGAAGTCATCCCGGTAACTCCACCGCCATGCATTTCTTTAATTGCACTCATAAATTGTTTTTCTCTTTCTCGGTTCGCGTCTTTACCATCACAATTGTCTCCATTTGGTTCTATCATATTGACATCATTGTGGTAGTACTTTTCAAATGCCTCCATGATTTGACCCTGGCCAATCATACCGTACAATCCTTTCGCTTGTTCTAAATAACTCATCTCGGTTTTAGTTTGTTAAATAATACATGTAGCAACATACATATTTTACTAACAATACGGACACTAAGTCATTTAGGTTTTAAAATGTGTTCAATCCACAAACTCTTTCTTCACAACCAATGCATAAAAGTCATTCCCAATTGACAGGTATCCCTGCTCGTAACAGAAATAATAAATGGACCCGGTCTTTGTGGTATAAGTATTGGTGTAATAATTGAAATCAAAACCCTTGGCCAACATCTTATCCTTATGAACCTTACTCTTTTCGTCAGGATTTAATTCTGTGAGAATCCTTCGGTTTTTCCTTAGCACATTGTTAATGTTCCTCACATAATTGTTGACATCCTTGTTTAATTGGTTGTTGTATTCGTTCCTACATTGCTCAGAACAGAACTTTTTATCACTTCTCCCAGCGATCTTAGTTCCACAGTTTATACAATCCTTATCCATTTACAAATGCTTACAAACATTTACAAATATAACTTAAATGACTACAAATACTTATTATTCGACTAACGTTTTTATCTCTCCCGTACTTAGCATCGTCAATTGAATTTGACATCGAATTAATGTTTAACTAATAATTTTTAACATCATGAAAAGTTTAAGAAACAGTGTGCAGTTGATTGGAAGATTAGGGAAAGATCCTGAAATCGTAGAGCTATCAAGCGGAAAAAAGTTAGCGAAGTTTTCCCTGGCAACTAATGAAAGTTACCGTAATCAGAAAGGAGAAAAAATCGAAGAAACGCAGTGGCACAACATTGTAGCATGGGAAAAGAAAGCTGAATTCACCACTGAATATCTCAAGAAAGGAATGGAGATCGCCCTTGAAGGCAAGCTTGTTCACAGCGAATATGAAAGCGCCAATGGCGAGAAGCGCTACACCACCGAGATCAATATGAATGATGTCGTAATGGTGGGAAGTAAAAGTTGATTTATGATTTAATATTTATGATATCAGAAGTAAGGATTTTTTTACCTCTGATATCATTTCAAAATTATTGAGGAATGAATTCCAAAGAACTACAAGAAAGACTGACAGAATACGCGGTTGGCATCATTGACCTAACTGCTTTTCTAGTCAAAAATGCGGCAGGCAATCACTTAGGAAATCAGCTCTTAAAATCCGGCACTTCTCCAGCCCTTAATTATGCCGAAGCTATAGGGGCAGAATCCAAAAAAGATTTCATTCATAAGAATCGAATAGTTCTAAAGGAATTGAGAGAATGCGAAGTCTGCCTCAATATTATAGGCAGAGCAAATCTCATCTCTCCAAGCCGACGGTTCCTTCTTTTGAAAGAGGAAACAAACGAACTTGTCTCCATTTTTGTGTCAGCCTTAAAAACCATGCAGTTGAATTCACCCAAAAGATAGATTCAGTCAATCTGATTCTCAAAACCGAATTCATAAATCATATATCCACCATCCCTGCCAATCTGACCTCTCTCCTCTCCCTGGCACATGTCTTGTTTCAACAACCACCAAACGCAGCACGATGAAACTCCTTGCAGTTGCCTTATTTAGTAACCACTGTTTTACGCGGTTGGTATCATTGACCTAACTGCTTTTCTACTCAAAAATACGGCTGGCAATCACTTAGGAAATCAGCTCTTAAATTCACCCAAAAGATAGATTCAGTCAATCAGAAATCTCAAAACCGAATTCATAAATCATATATCCAACATCCCTGCCAATCTAATCCTGTATTGATTACCACATAAGTCATCAAATGGCTGTAAAACCCTTTGATTTCTTTCACTCGCTCTTTTGCTTGAATTTCGTCCATCTTGCTTCTTATATGTCAATAAAATTTAGAACATTCTATAAAAACATTCAACCTCGTTAAGGTTAACCAAACCTTTGCTGTCACGCCATATTCGAGTTATATTTAGAATGCTAATGACGTACATCATGACGAAGAAACATTCTACCATCTCAAAAAGGCGCAATTTTCTAAAAGTATCAGCAACCGGGCTTGCCGCCCTTGCCTCTACTCCCCTATTGGCCAATAAAACAATTTCATGGACTCAAAAACTGCCAGTCTTCAATGACACCGAAAAATACTGGGAACTAATAAAGGCACAATTTGCTATTCCAAAGGATCTCATCATGGCAAACTCAGCCAACCTGTGTAGTGCGCCACATGTGATCAATGAGAAAGTGCAGCATTACATCTCTGAAATGAATAAGAATGTCTCTTTTCAAAACAGGGCAATATTTGCAGACCTAAGGAAAGAAGCCCTTGATCGGATTGCCACATACCTTGGAGTAACTAAAGAGGAAGTTGGAATTACGCGAAATACCACTGAGGGGAATAATATCATCATTAATGGATTGGGCCTAAAAAAAGGCGACGAAGTCATCCTGTGGGATCAGAATCATCCAAGCAACAAAGAATCCTGGGAGAATCAGGCGGTAAGAGATGGATTCACAGTAAAAAGAATTAGTGTGCCGGAAATGC
>JAJCYL010000138.1 GCA_029262955.1 Cytophagales bacterium
CCAGAAACCTTCGCAGCAGTTCTTGCTAAGGCTAAGTCATATAGTAAAGTTGTAACTGGTCATGTGCCATTGAGTATGGACGTGATTGAAGCGTCCAATTTGGGAATGCGAAGCATGGAGCACATGCGCAACCTGGAGATGTCCTGTTCGGAGGACTATGATTCGTTATTGCAGGTTAGGCGTCAATTACTTGTAGACGGAGCTGACCAGCCAGGTGGTGATTTAAGAAGTAGCATTCACTCGGCCCAGCGATACCATTCAGTACAAACTCAAGATTCAGACAGACGTGAAGTTGTTTTGAATGCCTTGGCTAAAAATAATACCTGGCAGATTCCAACTTTAACTATCGTAGCTGCCAGAGAGAATAGAGTATTTGACAGAGCTGCCTGGGTGAATGATTTTCGTTATTTACCCAAATCTGTTCACGAAAGATGGACCAAGAATGCAGAAGAATTTTCAGAAATTCCTACACCAATCGAAAGTGTAGCTTTTGCCAATTGGGCCTATGATATGGTTAAAAGGGTTGACGAGGCCGGTATTGGCATAATGGCTGGAACCGATACTCCAATCTTTTTCTTAACACCAGGATTCAGCTTGCATGAGGAATTGCGATTGTTAGTGAAGAGCGGTTTGACCCCGATGAAAGCCATTGAGGCTGCAACGACAAAGCCTGCTGAGTACTTTGGTCTTGAAAATCAACTAGGAACAATTGAATCAGGCAGGGTTGCTGATTTAATTCTGTTAGATGCGAATCCCTTACATGACATTACCAATACGCAAAAAATCAATAGTGTAATGAAAAGTGGGAAGCTATATACCAGAGCTGACTTAGATAGAATGCTTCAACAATTGGAAACCAACTAATGTTACGTTTTGAACATAGTTTGGAGGTGGAAGAATATCCACCTCACATTTGTGATGGCCCCCAAACTATGACAAAGCGTTTCCTATTGACAATGGGATTACCTCCAACTGGACAAATGGTTACATATCCAAATCGACGATAGATTGTTGAGTGTAATTCTAACCTGTTCACGATATTCTTTAGGTCTAAAGTGGTGCTGAAACACTGAATATTATTTGACCGGCAGATGAGTGTGAAATTTTTCTTTCATTGCACTCAGAAAGATCTTAATTTGAGCATTGAAATTTTCAATTATTAAATATGTCAAAAAATATCCACCAATTAGCCTCTGATAACTTAAAAGTATTAGCGATCGCTATGGTCGAAAAGGCCAACTCCGGACACCCAGGAGGACCAATGGGCGGTACTGATTATATGCACATTTTGTATACCGAGTTTTTAAATTTCGATCCCGATGATATGACCTATCCACATAGGGATCGGTTTTTTATGGATGCTGGCCATTTATCAGCTCTATTGTATGCGCAACTCTATTTTTTCGGAAAGTATACCAAGGATGATCTGGCGAATTTCAGACAATGGGGTTCTTGTACCCCAGGCCATCCGGAGGTTGATGTAAAGAGAGGCATTGAAAACACATCCGGCCCGCTGGGTCAGGGACACGCAATGGGAATTGGTGCGGCAGTAGCGGAAAAATTCCTAACCACGAGGTTCGGTAATTGGATGGGACATAACATTTATTCCTATATTTCTGATGGTGGAGTTCAGGAGGAGATCTCTCAGGGAGTCGGGCGAATTGCAGGTTTTCTAGGATTGAACAACCTCATCATGTTTTTCGATTCAAATGACGTCCAACTATCAACTAAAACTGATGAGGTAACCGTTGAAGATACTGCGAAGAAGTATGAGGCATGGGGTTGGAAAGTAAAAACTATTGATGGTCACAACCATGACCAGATTAGAAGGGCGATTCAAGAGGCTAAAGATGAGGAGGAGAAACCTTTCCTGATTATTGGAAGAACGATAATGGGTAAAGGAGCAGTTGATGAAAACGGTGATCCCTACGAAGGGGCCGTTGAAATGCATGGTAAGCCAATTAGTGGAACCAAAGCATCCTATGAAAAGACTATTGAACATCTAAGCGGTCACGTAGATCATCCATTTGAGATTTATCCTGAGGTAAGTGACTATTATGAGGAGATAATAAGCAAGAAACGCCTTTGGGCCGCTGATAGAAGGAAAGAAGAAGCAGCTTGGAGAGGCGTCAACCCCGAGTTGGGAACCAAGCTTGACTTGTTCCTTTCGGGTAAAATTCCTGAAATAGACTTTAGTGAAGTAGCGCACAAAGAAAATAGTGCTTCCAGAGAAGCGTCTGCTGCTGTATTGGGATTTTTAGCAGATAAGGTAGAGAATCTGATCGTGTCATCGGCAGACCTTGCTAATAGTGACAAAACTGACAGCTTTCTTAAGAAAACCACCGCCTTTAGAAATGGAGATTTTTCCGGGAATTTCATGCACGCAGGAGTTTCAGAACTTTCAATGGCAGCTATGGCGAATGGCATGGCTCTCCATGGAGGCGTTATTCCTGTTATCGGGACATTTTTTATTTTTTCGGATTACCAGAAACCCGCCTTCAGGCTTTCGGCATTGATGGAGTTACCGGTAAAATATCTTTGGACTCATGACGCCTTCAGAGTAGGAGAGGATGGACCAACCCACCAACCAGTTGAGCAAGAAACTCAGTTAAGATTGATGGAAAAGGTTAAAAACCATTCTGGAAAAAGAAGTTTGTTGGCCTTGAGACCTGCCGATTCGGCTGAAACTTCCGTTGCCTGGAAAATGGCTTTTGAGAATACAAAGGGACCTACAGGCCTTATATTTTCAAGACAAGGTATTAAAGATTTGCCCCCAATTGGTTCCAATCGATTTGAGGAGGCACTTGGCGCCGAGAAAGGAGCCTATGCAGTTACTGAAGAGAGCAACCCGGATGTTGTGCTTGTTGGCAATGGATCAGAGGTTGCAACTCTAATTAGCGCCGCAGATATACTGAGTGCCAAAGGAATCAAATCAAAGACTATCTCTGTTCCGTCAGAGGGTGTTTTTAGAGAGCAACCTCAGTCTTATCAGGATGAACTCATACCGACTGATAAACCAGTCTTTGGTTTAACTGCTGGATTGCCTCTAAATCTTGAAGGTTTAGTTGGACCAAAAGGGAAAGTATTTGGCCTGGATCATTTTGGATATTCAGCGCCTGCAACTGTATTAGATGACAAGTTTGGTTTTACACCAGAAAAAGTAGCCTTGGAAGTGGAAAAGTACTTAGGATAATAAGCCTTGAACATAAGATATTCCCCACTCCATAACTTTATGAAAATAATAAATTCATCATTGGCGAGTAATGCCGAACATGGTCTGTTAATAGTATAGCAATATGAATTGGGGATTTATTGGTTACGGACGAATAGCCGTCAAATTTATGGAAAGTCTCAAGCTCGTAAAGGGAGAAGTTCCGTACGCACTAGCTTCCAGGTCCAATGCTGAGCAGCTAAGAAGTCAGTTTTTAGAATTGAAGGTTTATGATAGCTATGATGGACTTTTGAATGATCCAAATGTTGATATTGTTTATGTAAATACTACTCACAATTTTCACAAGGAAAATGTAATTGACGCACTTAAAAAGGGCAAGCATGTACTGTGCGAAAAGCCAATGGGATTAAATGTTGCGGAAGTGGATGAAATGGTAGCTATGGCCAAAATTCAAGGTAAATTCCTGATGGAAGGACTTTGGACTCGTTTCCTGCCAGGATACCAAAAAGTAAAAGAAGTAGTGACCTCCGGTGAGATTGGTGAAGTCACATTAATCAGATCAGAATTTGCTTTTACTGATGTGACACATAAGGAGCGATTGTATAACCCTGCATTAGCTGGAGGTTCTAATTATGATGTCAATATTTATAACCTGGCTTTGGTACATGATTTTTTAGGAAATGAACAGCCAGAAATAAAAATTCAGGCAAGAACTTCAGAATCAGGAACTGATTTGAGTTGTAGTTCAATACTTCAATTTAGTGACAATAGCATGGCCCAACTTTTTTCCAGTATCGAGATGAGTTGTGAAAATGCTGCCTGGCTATATGGAACTAAAGGATGGATTAGAATGGAACACTTTTGGAAGTGTGAGAAGTTTGAAATTCAAAGCGAAAATGGAAAGCGTTCTGTTGAATTGCCATTTACAGGTAATGGGTTTTACCATGAAATTGAAGAAGTGGTTAATTGCATTAATGGTGGATTACATGAAAGTTTGCTCATGTCTCATGCCCATAGCAGGGAACTCATTAAATTGGTAGATACGACTGAACAATTAATCCGTAACTTGAAAAAACCTTGACAAAGAATAGAAGAAATATTCTTGCCAAAGCTTCTTTGGGGTTGAGTATCTCTTTGAGTTCACTCGTAAAAGCTTCAGATAGTCAAAAGGTCAGCACTTTGCAGTCATTAAAGGGACATAAATGCTTTTTTCTGGGGGTGAATGGTTAAATTCGGTTTATTAATCTTATAATAATTGACATGTTTCTTCTCGGCTATGACATAGGCAGTTCTTCCATAAAAGCAGCACTCGTTAATGCCGACACCAATGAAGTCGTCGGTATTGCTCAATACCCTTCCGTAGAGATGGATATTATTTCCAGTCAAAATGGCTGGGCCGAGCAGCAACCCGAAACCTGGTGGGCTAACCTCATATTGGCTACCAAAGAATTGATAAGTAAAAGTGGAGTAGACCCTGTTGATATAAAAGGAATTGGGATATCCTATCAAATGCATGGACTGGTTTTAGTGGATGCAGACCACAACGCACTAAGACCATCAATTATTTGGTGTGATAGTCGGGCAGTGGATATAGGTGATCAAGCCTTTGAAACCTTGGGTAAAGATAAGTGCTTGACTCATTTGTTGAATTCTCCAGGTAATTTCACTGCATCCAAGTTAAAATGGGTACGTGATAATGAACCTGAATTGTTAAGGAAGACGCATAAAATATTGCTTCCAGGTGATTATATAGCCATGAAAATGACCGGAGAAATATCTACCACCATTCAAGGTCTTTCGGAGGGAATATTTTGGGACTTTAAAAATAACAGGGTTGCAGACTTTTTGCTTGATCATTACGAGATATCTGCGGATCTAATACCTGATTATACTTCAGCATTTCAAACTACAGGAACGCTGAGTTCATCCGCGGCTGAACTTCTTGGCTTGAAGGCTGGGGTGCCTGTTTCTTATAGAGCGGGAGATCAGCCAAATAATGCGATGTCTTTAGGAGTACTTGAATCCGGTGAAATTGCGGCTACTGGTGGTACATCAGGGGTAGTTTATGGTGTAGTAGATAAGAAAATAGGAGATAGCCAATCCAGGGTTAATAGTTTTGCACATGTTAATTACACTGAAAGTCAGACAAGGATAGGTGTGCTTTTATGTATTAATGGAGCAGGTATTCAATATGGATGGATTAAGAATCAGTTGACCCAGGGAATGAGCTACATCGACATGGAGAAAATTGCATCAACAGTCCCAATCGGCTCGGATAGTTTAAGAATTTTACCCTTTGGCAATGGATCTGAGAGGATGTTAGGAAATAGGAACCTGGGTTCTCATATAATTAACTTGCAATTTAATCGCCATACCAAAGCTCATTATTATCGAGCTGCATTGGAAGGAATTGCCTATTCGTTTGTGTATGGGATAAATATGATGAAGGAATTAGGGTTAGATATTGGTGTCTTAAAAGTGGGTAATGATAACTTATTTCAATCCAGCATTTTTTCCAATACTATTTCGTCACTTATTAATGCAGATATATCTGTTATAGAAACTACCGGCGCAGTCGGTGCAGCAAAAGCATCTGGAATAGTATCTGGAATTTACTCAAATTTACAAGATGCTTTTAAGGAGCAAAAAGTAGTAGCTGAATTCACAAGTAATGATACTTTTACTGAAAAATTAACCGAGAGTTATGGGCAATGGACCTCTGACTTAGAAAATGTAATAAAAAACTATAACTGAAATTAATTATGTCAAATATTAGCTTAACTGTAGGAGATAAGGAGTACTTCAAGGGCGTTCCTCAAATACCATTTGAAGGTAAGGATTCCGATAACCCTCTGGCCTATAAATACTACGACGAGGACCGTGTTATAGCTGGTAAGACAATGAAGGAGCACCTCCGATTTGCCGTATCTTACTGGCACTCATTCTGTGGTACAGGTGGAGATCCATTTGGTTTGCCAACTAAGGCGTTTCCATGGCTAGCTAATGCCGATGCCGATCAGCAGGCAAGGGACAAAATGGATGCGGCTTTTGAGTTTATAACTAAACTTGGATTGCAATTCTATTGCTTTCACGACTTTGATTTAGTTAATGAAGGCCCTACACTGACTGAGTCAACTCGGAGGTTAGAAAAGATAACTGATTACGCGTCAGAGAAGCAAAAAGCTTCAGGTGTTCAATTACTCTGGGGAACTGCCAGTTTGTTTACTAATCCCAGGTATATGAACGGAGCCATGACTAATCCCGATTTCGAAGTTTTAGCGTATGCAGGAGCTCAGATTAAAAATGCCATTGATGCTACTATCAAGTTAGGAGGCCAAAACTATGTTTTCTGGGGAGGAAGAGAAGGCTATATGTCTTTACTTAACACCAATATGAAGAAGGAACTGGATCATACAGCACGCTTTCTACATATGGCCAAAGACTATGCCAGGTCACAAGGGTTTACAGGAAGGTTTTTTATAGAACCTAAGCCAATGGAACCTTCAAAACATCAGTATGATTTTGACGCCGCGACTGTTATCGGTTTTCTAAGACAATATGATTTATTGGGTGATTTCGAACTCAACCTCGAGGTTAATCACGCAACTTTAGCACAGCATACATTTTCACATGAATTGCAGGTCGCTGCCGATGCAGGCGTTTTAGGAAGTATTGATGCCAATAGAGGAGATTATCAGAATGGTTGGGATACAGATCAATTCCCGAATAATCTATTAGAGTTAGTTGAGTCGATACTGGTCATAATTGAAGCCGGCGGCATAACAAAGGGAGGCATAAATTTTGATGCCAAAACAAGAAGAAATTCTACGGACCTGGAAGACCTTTTCTACGCCCATGTTGGAGGTATTGATACGTTTTCAAGAGCATTACTAATTGCTCATGACATTATGGATAATTCAAAATATCGTCAAATGCGATCGGATCGCTATGCATCGTATGACACAAAAGATGGTCAGGCATTTGAAAAAGGTAAGCTAAACTTGTCACAGTTGGCGGAGATATCACATGCAATTGGAGAGCCAAAGCAAACTAGCGGGCAGCAGGAACTATATGAAAATTTGATTAATCAATATATTAAATAAAGTGTGCAGATAAGCTAATAATTCACAAATTGTAAAGTGAGATTAGCAATTGCTTAGTTGGGGATTCCTATTATCGAACTGCAACCGCAATTTTCGAATCTGCCGTGCCATAATAGAGGAACCATTTGTTCTTGAAATAGACCAGGCCTTCAACGAAACACACTTCATTTACTTCTCCCACTTTTTCATAGTCCTTATCTGGAAATATGAAATAGTCATCTGTTCTATCTATCAGCTTGGAGGGATTGTTTGCATCAAATAGTGCCTGCCCTGCAGCGTAGGTGAATTTAGGTAAATTTGGGTCATTGAAATTTGCTGCGTTGCTGGCGTTGTATATCAATACAATACCCTGCTCCCTTATTAAGGCATAGGGTCCGGGCTCAACCAGACGACTATCAAAATACCCTGGCCTTGGATGTAGGACAGAAATCATTTCTCGGTTCTCATCATTTTCAGCTACTTCCCAGTTGATCAGATCATTTGAATACGCAAGAAATAAATCGGTATCTCCGAAATACATCCAGTATTTACCGTTTATTTTGGTCGCAATTATCTTGTCCCCATCCTGTCTTGATACTATTGCACCAGCTTTTGACCAGGTGTTTTTGTATTTACCTTCACCGAGCACTAGTCCGTGTTTGATCCAGGTTTTGAGATCTTTAGAACTGGCTAAGCAAAGCCTGGCAATGTTACCATCGTATGAGGTATACGTCAAGATATAAGTGCCATCCTCTGACTCCACTATACGCGGATCTTCAACTCCACCTGGCCATTCATATACCTGCATGGAGTCATTGTCAGGGTAGAATATAGGTTCTGCCTGTTTTACAAAATGTAGTCCGTCCTGGCTAATGGCTAACCCCAACCGGGAAGTCATTTCATTGTCTTGAGCTCTATAGATCATATATACTTGACCATCTTTTACTATTGCAGACGGATTCAGCACATTTCGCTCTTCCCATTTAGAGATTCGATGATTCAATGGATCTTCAAAAACTAAATTAGATGACGGTTTGAGGATCGGGTTGATGCTGTCAACTTTGACAAATCCAAGTAACGCCCAGTCATCACTTCCCTCGACTTTAGATTCCAGCTTTGTTTCTGAATTGTTCTGGCACCCAAAAAGAGCCGCAATAACCAGGGTAATAAATGTCGATCTCATCATGTTATATTGTTTAGATCAGTTCCCTGCATATTCCAGGCATAGAGTAAGTGCAACTGTTCAAGATGAAGGTTAATCTTCGGTAAAGATGGTCATTACATAATTAGCAATCCCTATTGACAAGTGGGATATAATAAAGACCAATCCAACTAAAAACAGCCTCCTTAGAATCAATTAATACCTCATTCTTCTCCCAGCCACACTGCCATGGGACTGATTTCTCTATGGCTCCATGAATAATATGGGATCAGTTTGACAGGAACCTTTTCCTTGTTAATGGAACCTGTGCCCTTAAGTACAGTGACTCCATTTAAGAAATTGGCCTGATATTCAGCCTTTAGTGACGGACCATTGACATGTAGGTCAGGTCCATGCCCATGATTATCGGATCCTTCAGCGCAGAAGAGAATCGGTCCCCTTTGATAAGCTTGCTTTCCTTTGTTAGCATTTACCTTTGGGTGACTCCTTATTCCATAGACTTTCATTGGAAACTCAATTTCAACTCTATCACCTTTTCTCCAGTTTCCAGCAATTGGGGCATAACCATTCTTTATTTGATAATCTACAATTTCTCCATTCACTTTGATTTCAGTTTTCCGGCCAGGTTTACTGGTGAATTTGTAAAGATCACTTGGGACGGCAGTTCCCTGTGCCCAACCAGGGATTCGTACATTTAGAATTACTTCGTTAGTTGGCGCATCGTCAACCAAAATCACAACATTTCCAGACCAGGGATAATCTGTAGATTGTGTGAGGGTGAATTTCTGATTACCCATGTCAATGGAAGACGTGTTTTTCATATATAGATTAATGAACAAATTCTGACCAGCAATAGCATAAGTGTACCCTGCCAGAGAAGGCACGAACCTGGATAGGTTTGAAGGGCAGCAGGAACAATTAAACCATGAGCTCCGGCAAAGTGCGCCTTGGTTAAAGTCTTCCTTGCCATCAAATACTAAAGGGTTAGGGTAGAAAAATAAATCGCCATCCATAGATAATCCTGCAATGAGTCCATTGTAGAGAGTCCGTTCCATTACATCTATGTACTTGGAGTCTCCATGTAGCAGAAACATCCTATGATTCCAATATACATTGGCGATGGCTGCACAAGTTTCAGCATAGGCATCATTTGGAAGTTCGTATTCCTTGTCAAAACCTTCAATGCCATTACCCGCACCCAGTCCACCAGTGATGTACATCTTTTTTCCCACTATATCTTCCCACAACTGATCAATGGCAGCTAAATATTGCTTGTCGGCAGTGATTGCTGCGATGTCCGCCATTGCGGCGTACATATAAACTGCACGTACTGAATGCCCCATTGCTTCTTTTTGGTCTATTACTGGCTTATGATCTTGAGAGTAAATGTCATAGTTAATTAAGTCATCACCTTTATTGGTATAACTGGTCAATCCAGTTCCACGGCGATCAAGAAAGAGCTTAGCCAATTCAAGGTACCTGTTCTTACCGGTGACGCGATAAAGTTTTACCAGTCCTAATTCAATTTCCTGGTGACCCGGATAAAAGGGTTTATTATCGATGACACATAGTTGGTAAATAAGATCCGCGTTTTTAGTAGCAATATCAAGGAAATTATGGGCGCCTGTTGCCTGGTAATGAGCTACCGCAGCTTCGTACATATGACCGACATTGTAAAGCTCATGGCTCCAACGGCCATTGATAAATCTTTCACCTGATTCGTCGTATGAACAGCATGTCATCTCTGCATAATCGTTTGCCTTGAGCGTCCATGGGGTGTACAAATAACCGTCCTCTTCCTGTGCGCCTGCGATGTAGGAAACTAAAGTATCGATATAGGCTCGCAGTGCGGGATTTTCCTGAGTCATTAAACTATATGACGCCCCCTCAAGGATTTTGTAAACGTCTGAGTCATCAAACCCGAAATCTCCCTGAAACTTTCCCTCTTTGATACCGGCTGCATAAATAAAATTATTCACTCTACCAGTTTCTTCACACTTTTTAAATGCGTAAGGAATGGTAACAGTAGCAATCGATTCCAATCTTGGTCTCCAAAATCCGCCAGTGACATTAACATTGGTGAAACTGATAGGTTGAATTGGGTAATCGTTAACCTGGGCGTAGTTATGGGAAAAATTGGATGCAAAAAATAAACTCAGGACTGTAACCACTGGAATTTTCATAGCTATGTTTTATGATTGAACATTAGTCATTACTTTCAAAACGTTTGAGCCATTCTTTACGGTCCTCACTGAAATAATACTCCCGGGATATAATCGGAGGTACATGATGCTCCATTAGCGGTAACAATGATGCTTCTGGAAGCGCAACAGCATTTTGAGGGATGAACCCTTTGAGTGCTTCTTTGATAGAATCATATCTGTTGTCAGATATCAGGTTATACCATTCTTCTTTATCCGTATTCAAATCATACAATTCCTCACTTTGATCAATGTATTGGATGTAGTGCCAATTTTGATATCGAATGGAATAATCTCCATAGTCGTAAGTTGTCACAATTGGTCGATCAATAGATACTTCTGGGCTACGGAGAATAGGGACAAGGCTTTTGCCGTCTAAATCAGTTCTTTTAGGTAAGCCTGTTAGTTCAATCAGAGTCGGATAGACATCAAGAAGAGATGTTAAATTTTGTGTCACCTGACCATTCGATGAACCATTAGGTAGGGATTTAAGTCCTTCAGGAACCTTTATCATTAGCACGGTTTTAATTACGTTTTCCCATAACGAGAATTTTCTCCAATGCATCTTTTCTCCCAATTGCCAACCATGATCGGACCAGATTACAACTATGGTATTGTCCGCATATTCACTATTTGCCAGGGCATCTAACAAGTTGCCGACCATAGCATCGGCATAAGCAGTTGAGGCAAGGTAGCCTTGAACAGCGTTTTTCCAATTATTAGACTCCACAACATGTTTATGATAATTTCCTCCGCGCGTGATGATCTCCCTGGCCCTTGGTCCTAGATCTGCTGTATCACCTTCTATGAGTTTAGGTAACTGAATTTCCTCAATAGGGAATAAATCAAAATAGGCTTTGGGCACATACCAGGGGAGGTGCGGTCTGTAAATTCCACAGGCTAAAAAGAAAGGCTTGTCGTGGGCTTTATTAAGGAGTTGTGAGATGTAATCCACACTCTTAAAGTCACCAGTTTCCTCATCAGGAATGTCAAGACCGCTCCAGTCAAACATGTTGTACATGTATTTGAATGGCTTCATACCAACCGGGGCATTTTCCGGGATGATATCAGGCGGCATGGGATTTTTGATTGAGGGGTAATAATCGTCCCAGCCTAAAGTGTCTACCTGCCCGTAATGGAAAATTTTACCAGCACCAGCAGTGTAATAGCCATTTTGTTTGAAATATTGGCCCATAGTTGGTACCTCAGTAAGTCTTGGAACCTTTCTCCAATCCTGGTAGTTAGAATACATACCAGATGTGTAAGTATGTAAGCCGGTCAACATGGTAGCACGTGAAGGGTTACACCCAGGACTGGTACAGTAATTATTTGTGAAATTTACTGATTGAGTTCCGAAGGATACTAAATTGGGGGTTATGGCTTGATTGTTTCCTCCAAGAGGTTGAGCCCAATCATTTAGATCATCAATGGATATGAAGAGAACATTGGGCCTTGAAGAGCCCTTATCACTGGTTTGCGAACATGATACCGTAAGCACACCAAAAAAATAGATAGCAGCAGGCAGGCAGGGAATTTTCATATCTTCTCAAATAATCCAAGTAGGCATTGAAATTAACAAATTATTAATAATACTCGATTCTCCGTCGGCTGCAATGAAGTGTAATTTTAATCAATTGATTTCAATAAATTAGATAGCTTTGCTCCTAATAGTTATGTCCCGCAGAGCAGTACTTTTTTTCACAACAGTCATTCTTTTTAGCCTCACTTCCTGTGGGGATTCAGGTGAAAAATTACCGGAAGATACCACCGGATTGTGGAATGGTGAGATATGGGCCTTCCGCCAACTGTTTGGGGAAAATGTACTCGCAGATCAAACTGGCTCATTTGAGGGAACCTTAGATTTGAATACTGATCAGACGTTTTCTTTTACAGGATCTAACAATGCTATCAATATCATATTTGACACTTTTCAGTTTCCTGAAAATGGAACTTATGAAGTTCTAGGCTCAAGCATTAATGGGAGCATCGTTTTTAACCCTGATGGATCAGAAGAAGTTTTAATGGAACTGTTTAGAACTGATTCGTCCCTTACATTAACCTATAAGGAGCAGGTGATGAGAAATGGTGGTGTCAATGATATTGAAATCGACCTCTTCTTTTTGGGTCCCAATTGATAAGTTCTTTATGCCCCTAAGATCAT
>JAJCYL010000139.1 GCA_029262955.1 Cytophagales bacterium
ATCATTTGTATCAATTGTTTACCTACCTCGTATTTTTCCTTTTCAACTCGTACGAGGTAATCCATCAATTGAACCTGTTCTTGATTTTCATTCATAACAGATATCAGCTCTTCCTTTGAAGCATCTAATTCAAGGTAATAATCAAAAAGGCCCTTGAATTCAGGTGATTCACATCGCAAAGCTATCTGAGCGCAGTGCTCTTCAATTACACCAAGGATTTCGTCATCTTCACCTAATTGATCGATGGCCGCCTTAATTATGACATTTGACTGGTCAGCTTCTTCTGTATGGCTACTTAGAAATACCTTCTCAGAAGAGTCTGAGAATAAGAAGTATAAACCAAAGACTAATAAAAAGCTCGCAGCCATACCCGATATCCATGCCCACTTCGGGTGAAGTCTAACCAGCCTGGATTCAGGTGCTATATCATCAAACAGATCAGGCGCTTCCAAAACTGGAAGCTCCTCTATGGCTTTATTAAGAACTGCATCTTGCTCCAATTGATCTAGCTCTTTTTCGAGTTTCTTCCAAACAGAATCGGGCGCTTTCAAGGCTATATCATACTCCTGAACGGCTCTTTCCAGCTGGCTTATGCCCTGTTCAAGGTCTAACTCATTTGAGATTTTATCCCACAAACCACGGGGGGCGGTATAAGTGGGTAACTTACTGATTACCTGGGTAATATGTTTATTGTTATCAAGCATCAGTTCATTATATCTACTAATGATTTTTGAAGTGCTTTTTTAGCATGAAAAAGCTGTGATTTGGATGTGCCTTCTGAAATACCAATCATTTCAGACACTTCCCGATGACTATACCCCTCTACTTCTATCAGTAAGAAGACATTCTTGTATCCATCAGGAAGCTGCCTGATAGCTTTATCCAGATACTCACCGGTCAAATTGGAATCCCAGATGATTGGCTCAATAGATTGAGTTTGTTCATCTATCTCTTCGAATGCCACATTTTTTTTTTGCTTTGCAAGGCCAGTCCTTACAACAATTGTTTTAATCCAGGCACCTAATGATGACTGCTTCTTAAATGACTTTAGGTTTCTAAAAATCTGAATGAATGATTCCTGAAGTGCATCGGCGGCGTCGTCTTCATCGTTGAGCATACGATATAAAATAGTGTACATGGCATCCTTATACCGATCATAAAGCGATTTTTGCATCGATCGATCGTGTACGAGGCACTTCTCTATTAATTCAAGTTCATATGGATCAATCGAATAGCTCAACGCTCAAATTTCTAATTTTCAAGCTAAAGAGGATGAAATTATAAAAATGGTTGTATGGAGTTAAAATTAAAGCGAAGTTCCTCCATCCAATGTTATAGTTTGCCCTGTAATGAACTGTGTCTGATCAGATGCCAGCCATAAAATGGCTTCTGCCACTTCTTCAGGCTCTCCAAACCTATTCATGGGAATATGCTTTTTCAATATCTCCTCCATATCTGTTCGCATCCCCAATAATTGATCTAAAAGGGCGGAATGTGTATAACCAGGGCAAACAGCATTAATTCGAATATTTTTGGAGGCATATTCCATAGCCGCAGATTTGGTCATGCCTACCACTGCAAATTTACTGGCACTGTAAGACAAGTTGTTCGGAGAAGCCTTCAAACCGGCAAGAGAAGCGACATTTACGATGCTACCATGTCCTTGTTCCAGCATTTGGGCCAAGGCCAACTTCATACAATAGAAAACACCCGTTTGATTCACTGCAATGACAGAATCCCAATCCTCCAATGTATGTTCTGAGGTCCGATTCATTTCCTTAGGACCTATACCAGCATTGTTAACCATTATATCCAGGCGACCGTGTTGCTTAATCACTGTAGAAATGAGACTCCTGACCTCATCATAATTGGATACATCCGCTGCAACAGCTACAGCATTATTTAAAGACTTAGCAATATCTTCGATGGCAGATGAATTAATATCAGTTAAGACCACTCTGGCACCACGACTAGCAAATAACTTCGCTGTGGCTGCACCGATTCCAGAACCGGCACCTGTTACAATAACTACTTTATCCTTCATCTTACTCGGTACGCAGGTAGTTCATTAGTTTATGGTTGATTGGATGTTCATAGAAACGATCAAACTCCAGGAAATAGCCTTCCGGGTCATACCCCACAAACGCCCGATACATCGAGTCGGGACCGGTGCTAACCTCTTTAGACCGAAGTGGAATAACATCATTGGTCTTAACATAATCAAACCAGCCATCGAGATCATCAATGATCACTGATACTGTCACCGCTTTATCTTCTGTAAATTGATGCATTCCCCGCCCCTCATCAACCAACCCAATATATCCGGTATCTGTCACCCTATAAACTTTGGCCCAACCCTGATCAGCGACTAAGCTGAGACCAAACACTTTTTGATAAAATCCCTCCATAGCCAGGATGTCCTTGTAATAGAGCCAGGTAATTGTTCCGTTGAAGCCGAGACCACTATTAGATGTCATGATTGTTTCATTCTCGTTTAGGTACGGCATAAAACGCTCATTCTCGGGGTGTTGTTTAAAAGTCTCGAATTCCAATAGATAACCTTCTGGGTCAATGGCTACAAATCCGTCATGGGCACCCCCTTCATTGGGTTTATAGTTATATTTAATCGCCACATTCTTTGATTTCAAGTGATCGTACCACTCAGCCAATTGGTTGGTAAGGAGTGCCAATGCGACAGTCTTGGGTTCCTTTGTGGAGTGCATACCTTTAGCGGCATCCACCAGGATGATATACGAATCACCAGCAATTCGCAGAATACTGGCGTTGTCATATTCTGTAAGTAATTCTAATCCCAGAACACCGGAATAGAATGAAGTGGCAGCCGGCAAATCGTCATAATAAAGAAATAAGTTATTCGCCCTGATACCGAAGTCACTTAAAGTTCTAAAATTTGTATTCTGTGAGAGAAGTTGATTGATCTTCTGTGGAGAATAGCTGAGCATCCGTCCGAACCTCCTGGACAATTCACGTTGCTCTAATGACCCATTAGTCACTAGGCCTATTTCATCCTTCAATTGATGATAGGTGTCCAATGTCCGGTCTTTGTAGAACAGCAATACTTCTTTTCCAATAGCGACATCTGCCGGAAATAGATCTGTTACTATGAGGTCATTCTCCCGATAAACACTCACATTGAATTTTTGGGCAATAGATAACGCTTTTTCATAGAATTCATCCATATTCTCGGGCTCTATCACCGGGCTTAGTGCCAGTTGTTTAACATCTGCAGCAATCAATTCACAGAATCCAGCCACCGTTCCAAGGTCGTACGACAATTGATCAATGGTACCTTCTTTCTTGCTAACGCATGAAAAGGAAATAAATGCTAAGAGATAAATCGAACTGGTTCGAAACGAGGGTTTGAAGAACATATTATCTTACGGTTTGGTGTGTAAGATAATTTCAAATCGGATTTAATCTGTTTTTTTACAGCTGATTGTCCAGAATGGGAATTGAATTGTGCCATCCATACTGGTCCAGGTTCCTTCCCAATCAAAAGTATCCTCAGTTATATTAGAAAACACCAAGCGGGAAATGCCCTCAAAGCCATTTGGAGCTTTTTGATTTTTTAGGAGCACAATATCGCCTGTATCTGTCGCATTCCCGGCCCAGGAACTTGGGGAATTTGGAGGATTATTTCTTGGAAAGTAAGTAACAAACCACTTCGCACTATCAGCATTATACTGTCTAATACTTGTTGCATGACCTCCATCTTCTCTGACTGTTAAATCCTGCACTGCTGTTCCATCCAGAATGTATTTGAAAGTCCAGGTCATTCTGACGGTATCCTGCCAGGTACCATCTGGATTTCTTCTAATTGAAGAGCAAACTGACTGACCTATTAAGTCGGCATAATCAGCTACTTCTGATGGAGCTTCTGGATTCACGCTGCCAAAGGGATTGTCCACAGATGGTTCAAACTGTCCGTGCTGCCCATTGGCAAGCGACGAACATATGATGCAAAGAATCAGAGTTTTCAGGATTTTCATAATCTTAAGACTTGGTGAGCCAAAAGAAGCTCCAAACCAAGCTTAACAAAAGTGCTTTGCAGTTAACCTGCCGCTTTTTGCAGTGGACATTACACGGAAAATTGAGAGAGTCTATCTCTAAGGGTTCTCACCCTTGATTTGGAAACGGGTAATTCTAAGTCATTCTTTAATTTCACTACCGATTTATCGAGGTTAAGTTGATTCACGGAGCTTAGATTGAGTAATACGCTTCGATGAATTCTAACGAAGCCATAAGGCATCAGACTTAACTCCAACGATTTTAGGCTTTGGCGCATGGAAAAACTCCGATCATTTTTAGTGTGAATTTTAGAACAATAGTCATCAGACTGAATCCATATAATTTCTGAAAGTAGTATCCTGTCTATTTTATTGCCAGTTCTAATTACCATTTGCGGTATTTCGGAGGAAAGCCCAAGGTCTTCTAAAGGTGACAGATCTTTATTCTTCAGATGTTTAATTTCCACATATTGTGATTGTATAATCACCTGTTTTGCCTGGCTGTAAAACAGGATGATTACTGTGCAATCTGCCATGAAAAAGACCAGCGTTTTTTGGAACATATGGAAAATAAATAGTTCCCTGAATTGAATCATTGCAAAACCTGAGTCGACAAGTCGGATCACTGTGAAGAGAACTAATGATAGGGAGAGGTGAAGGGTGACCAGTCCAAATAATTTAAAACCGGCATTCACATTTGGTAACTCAGAATTGGCTGCAATTAATCTTTGCGTGATAAATCCCAAGGGAAACCCTATCCCAATCCAGGCTATCCAGCTAACGGCATGTCTTTTGAATAACTCTATTAAAGAAAAATCAAGTTCGAGGAAAGTCTCGACATAATATTTCTGCTGTAAAGTGTCGTAGGCGATCAATAACAGGATAAAACCAAAAGATATTAAGCTTGCCTTTTTAGTCATCAATTACTAATACGTATTTCGTCCATTTCACCCTCATAGTCAAATTGTAAATCTTCGTGTAAAGCAGAAAGTGCTTTTTCAATGAGCGTGATTTGTCTGCTATAAAGGTTTAGGAGAACTTGACTTCTTTGGAAAAGCAGCCCCGATTCTTTAATCTGATTGCAGAAAAATATCCTTAACTCAACCTCCGTCTGTTTTTGTCCGGAAAATCTAATGTGCTTATTAATTGTTCTTAAAACCTTACGAATGGTCTTTTTTGCCCAGTACAAGTTGGTCATATTCATAGTAGACATACCTTCCTCAATATCCTCTTTAATGGTAGCAATAAAATATTGCTCATCCTTTGATTCGAAAATCAGATAATTCAGTAGTTCCTTGTTCTCCTTCTTATGTTTAACCACCCGCAGACATATCGCCTTCAATTCGTCTGCTGAGAGAGTCGAGAGTTCTTTTTTGAGTTGGCTGAGGCTAGCAATAATCATAAGTCGACCACGATCACCAGGTGGTAATAGATATGTTTCTGAATTTAATCTGACCGCTGCCTGCAGCTTGAACTGCAATATAACCTTCAGGTAACTGGCTATCTTCAATGTCTGCTGTTAATACTCCATCAATCCAGGCGCGTATACTATTGTTTTCACACCTCATTTTATAGGTGCTCCATTTATTCAAAGTTTCCACATATTCTAGTGGCTTTGCCCTCGTCACTATAGATCCGGTACGATAATCCTGGTTAGGATGCAAGTCCCAAATGTTTATCTCGTAACATTCGGCTGCTGAGGGCTCCCTCGTTTTACATCGTAGAAAAATTCCAGAGTTTATCACACCATCCGGGTTAAATTCCAAGGTCAATTCAAAGTTCTTAAAGACTTCTTTTGATACCAGATAGCCAAAACCGCTGTCTATTTTTCCTAATATCTCTGAGTTATTAAACTCCCATTTAGCATCACCTTCTATTGTCCAATCGTTATTTCCCTCAACAAAGAGAGTTTGCTCTTCACTTTCCAATTGTTTGTTGGGAGAGCCACAAGTGCCAAACAAAAGTGCTAGTATTAAGAATTTTGGACTTATTGAACTCCTCTGAATCGTGATTTTCATTATAATATTTCTTTAACGCGGCCAATCTGACCATCTTCCAATCTGACCTTAATGCCGTGATGATGATTTGGTGAGCTCGTCAATAGGTCCTTAACTGTTCCTTCAGTTAGTTTCCCTGAGCGCTGATCTTTCTTCAATACAATCCGGACTCTTAATCCGGGTTTAATATTGGCCCTGACACTTCCTTGATTGCTCATTTTAAGAAGTTGTTTTGAATTTATCCTTAAGCACTCAATTTTTTGAGGGCTTGTACAAAAACATCCAGCTCCTCTGTAGAGGTATAAACATTCGGGGTGATTCGTAGACCTCTAACTCCGGGTCTGTCAATGGCAACCGTCCATATTTTGTGCTCATCAAGTAATCTCTTGGCCAAATCGGCTGGTTCAATTCCCTCAATACCCACATTGCCAATCCCACAGTGACGGTTTTGGTCAGCAGGTGTATTGACAATGATTCCGGGAATGTCACGTACTTTACTTGTCCAATAGTGTTGCAAATATCTCAGTCGAGATTCTTTTCTTTTCATCCCAATTTTATTGTGATAATCTATGGCGTGACTGATCGCTAAGTCAGTATGAACCGGATGAGTACCGGTATGATTAAGGCGGGTAATATCATTTTGATCTCTATCATCCTCGGCAAATATTGGCCAAAGGTTAGATGCTTTTCCTTTTTTGACATATAAGAAGCCGGCACCTAGTGGAACAGTCAGCCACTTGTGCAAGCTGGTTCCGTAGTAATCACAGTTCAACTCGCTAATGTTAAATTCAATGTGCCCAAAGGCATGAGCACCATCAACCATTACCTCCACTCCTTTGGCATGAGCCATGTCACAAATCTTGCGAATGGGCAATATCTGGCCAGTAATATTTACCATGTGGCAAACCATGAGGAGCTTGGTTTTAGCTGTTATGGCCGCCTTATAAACATCAACAATTTCCTGATCATTCTTTGGGTGATTGGGAATCATAACTCTCTTACTGACAATGCCATGCCTGTCCTCCATCAGTTTAAACTGGTTCAGCATGGCACCATAATCTTGCGCTGCCATAACTGACTCATCCCCCTTTTTCCAGTGGTATCCACTAATTACTAAATCCAATGATTCTGTCGTATTTCGTGTGATAACAAGCTCATCTGATTGGCAACCAGCCATTTTAGCCAATTTGCCTACCATGGCTTGCTTATTGTCCCACTGAACAGTGCGCATGTACCATGAAGCCTGGTAGTTGACTTCCCGTACCTGGCTAATGAATTTTTCCAGAGTTTCTTCCGGTAACATGCAATAATACCCGTTCTCCAAATTGATGTAGTCTGGCTTCAGTTTAAATCCGGAACGAATAGAAGACCAGAAATCTTCATCTTCGGCTACCTCTACGTCGGCCTTGTGTTTAACTTTAGCCAAAGCTTTTTCGAGGTGAGGGAATGCCATTGGAGCACCAATTCCCAACAATGACATGCTTTTAAGAAAAGTTCGTTTATCCATAGGTCATCTAATTGATAGAAAGTTAACAAATACTCTTGTTGCAGTCAATTATGACCCCATCAGATGAGGCAATAGACTAGAAACTAAGAAAAACCGGACTTGATATTTCCGTTTGATTTCCAGAATAGTTAAGTAGACCAGACTCTTTATCAACTTCAAAAACCACAATGTTACTGGTAAACTGGTTTGCTACTAAAAGGTAATTTCCGTCTGGCGTGAGCGTAAAGTTTCGAGGCCATTCACCCCTTACTGATTCTGTGGCTATCCAATTGAGATTGCCTTGTTGTGATACTGAAATTATCGCAATACTCTCGTGTCCACGGTTGGATGCATAAATGAACTTACCATCATTACTGATATGAATATCAGCACAATAGCTAGTTTCTGTGAAATTATCAGGTAATGTGGAGACTCTATCAATGAGGTTCAATTGCCCATTAATTGAATCAACCTTTAAGGATACCACGGTATTAGACAACTCATTAATAACAAAAGCCATTTGCTCAATTGGGTGAAAGATTAAGTGGCGAGGACCATCCCCTGGTTCAAGTTGAAGTGCAACATGTGGATCTCCTAAGGCTCCCTCTCCAACCGGATACGCAATTATTTGATCTATCCCCAGATCCACTACATAAAGCCATCGTTCGGTATTGAATATTGAGCAATGCGCATGCGGTCTCTCTTGTCTTTCCTTATTTGGGCCGCTCCCACTATGCTGTATTACCTGAGGCCTGGTTTCAATACTACCATCTTGCCGCAAATTAAAAGCAGTTACTGAACCAGAGCTATAATTGGCAACGGCCATTATATCACCCGACATATTTAAGTCGATGTAACAAGGATGAATTCCTTTTGTTGGCAATTGACTAATTGGTTGCAGTTCGGTGTGTTCAGCATTCCATTTAAAAGATGATACACCTCCCTCCTCATCTTCATTGACAGCATAGACAAATAGCCGATTCTGACTCATTGCCAAATAGGAAGGGTTTGATGACTCCACCAACAAAGTGCCATCTGAAATACTTCCTGTTGCAGGGTTGAATTTTAGTCCGTAAATGCCCTTACTTCCTTTGTCGGTATAGGTGCCAACTAATACCTCCAGCGCTTCATTCACTTCTTCACTCGATTGTTTTTCCTGGCTACAACCAATAGTAAAGAATACTATTAAAAAGGCTATACAAAACTGATTGACGGTCATGGTGATTACTTAGGTCTGAGATGCACTTAATTCAGATTATTTGGTATATCCATTTGTAAATGGTAAAAAGACGCAATCACCCTTGTATTTTAATCAATCTACCCACTATCTCCTGCCTTATGTGTACCTTTCTTTGGTTACATAAAGGTCAATGATTCGGTTTTCACTACACATCATTTTGATAATGGGGTTGATCAGTACCAATCCCATTAAAACAAATGCCCAAAAGATTAATGATGCCTTTCAGTTAGAGATTCGTGAGGCTACATCCCCCATTATAATCGATGGCATTAAGGATGAAGCCACCTGGGAAACTGCCGCAATCGCCGGGTCCTTTTACATGATTACTCCTATGGATACCAGTAAGGCTAATGTCCGTACGGAGGTTCAAATGGCATATGATGAAAACAATATCTATCTGATTGCAGTTTGTTATCATGGGCTTCCAGGTCCTTATTACGTGGAGTCCCTCCGCCGGGATTTTGGTTTTTCTTCCAATGACAATTTCATTTTTGCCTTTGATACATTTGACGATCAGACCAATGGTTTCACTTTCGGAGCAAATGCAGCAGGGGCACAATGGGATGGCATTTTGTTTGAAGGTGGTAAAGCTGATCTAAGTTGGGACAACAAATGGACATCGGTGGTTAAGAATTATGAGGACCGTTATGTTTTCGAAATGGCCCTGCCTTTTAAGAGCATTAGATATAAAAAAGGCATCAAAAATTGGGGCATCAATTTTAGTCGATTTGATCTCAAAACCACCGAAAAATCAGGGTGGGCACCGGTGCCTCGGCAATTTCCCTCGGTGTCATTAGCCTATACCGGAATTCTGGCCTGGGATAAATCACCTCCAGCCCCAAAGGGCAATGTTTCAATCATTCCTTATACCCTGGCCAGGGTTGGAAAGAATCATGAGAACAATGAGAAGACGAATTTCAATGCGGAAATTGGGGGGGATGCAAAAATTGCCATTACCTCTTCGCTAAATCTTGATTTGACGGTCAACCCTGATTTTTCTCAAGTTGATGTTGATCGACAAGTTACCAACCTTGATAGATTTGAACTCTTTTTTCCTGAACGAAGGCAGTTCTTTCTCGAGAACGGTGACCTCTTTGCGAATTTTGGATACAGCAATATCAGGCCTTTCTTTTCAAGGCGGATAGGTCTTGGCGTACCTATACAATTCGGAGCCCGGTTGAGTGGAAAAATCGATCGTAATTGGCGTGTTGGCTTGATGAATATGCAAACGGAAAATGATGAAAGCAGCGGCCTACCCTCTCAGAATTTCTCAGTACTTGCTTTACAAAGACGAATTTTTGCCAGATCGAATATTGGATTTCTTATGGTAAATAAGGAATCTCTTAATTACTCTACTG
>JAJCYL010000140.1 GCA_029262955.1 Cytophagales bacterium
AGCTAAACAAAACCTCCTCCAAATTTTCAAGTTCTTGATTGTCTGGTGTGTTAAGAACAAATGGCTCTGGAGGGATATTTTTGATGGTAAAACTTAAAGTGTCCGAGTAAGCTATTTCAGTATCATCAGTAGCAACCACGAACCAGTCATAGGTTTTATTAGGTATAGCGAAATGGTCCAGGTTGGCCATAAGTTCAACCTCAGTAAGCTCAGTAAAAGACTCGAAAGTATCTCCTGTATCAATGTAGAGTGTGTAACTAACTGGATCGAGAATTCCTTCCTCCTCCCAAATGAAGTGCACGGGGAGATTTAAGTTCAATGTGTCACCTTTTGGTGATGTCAGTAAAAAATCAGGAATTATAAAGAATGGCTTCGCGCCCAGATCGATTACAGATCCATCATTATCCGAAAGAGTGGGATCGCCTGCATCGATTGCTGGAGAACCAATATTTAGATGAGCCAGGTACTCATCATCAACACTTGTAGAATAGAAGAGGGGGTTTTCAAAGATATTTAGGTAGGTATCAGCTTCGATGCCGTTGGCATTCTCAGTTACGATGATACCAAATCCGACTGGTGTTTTGTTGGCAAGGTTTGTGTTCGAGTAAAACAAATTATATCTGACCGAAGATGGAACATGAACTCCTCTTGATTTTATGCCATAACCATTGAAAGCCATTATATTATTTTCGATAAAGGGTTGTGGGTTCCAAAAATCGGTGTCGTACAAACTAATGGCTTCGTCATTAGAAATTAGGGTATTATTTGACACATTGGGTTGGCCATCAACTACGAATATCCCTGAAGAACAATTCATAACTACGTTTTTAAAGATATCACCCGATCCCCAGTTTTGAATGCCTAACCCTGTATTGTAGACCGTATTATTCGTAATCTCAATTCCCGTCCATGCGTTATGAATAGCAATTTGTTCAATATCGTAGATTTCGTTCGAATCAATAACGGCCTTGTCTGCACTTGAACCGGTGAGAATCCCATAAAAGCCACTATCATAGATCTTATTATTATAAGCCAAAAGGGCGCCACCTGCTGTATTGTAAATTGCTGTGTAGGCTGAATGCCTAATGATCGAATTTTGTACCTCCAACTTTCCAGTATTTCTTAGAACTCCTTCTGTATTATTATCGGGTGTACCGACATATTCGATAATGGTATAGTTGATTTTTGAAGTATCACTTGATGAGGTAAATCTTAAGCCTTTCCAATCTCCGGCTGCTGGTGAATTTTGACTGGATGAGAAAACTACAAAATCATCTTCGGTACCTTCTGAAATAAGGAGACCCTGAATGTTCATCTGATAAAAGCCATCAAATGAAATCTTGGTTCCTGGCAGAATTGAAAGAGATTGATTTGGTGGGACAGTTATATCTCCAACTACCCGGTAAATATTTTCTGAACTCCATATGCCATTTATTGTTCCAGAAACCTCGGTAACAGGTTTGGAGGTCAATATTACATCCTCCAGTTCTAAGTCGTTATTAATAAAAAACTCATCACTCAAATGAGTTTGATAACCTTCTTTTGAAAATTCTATTTCATAAACTCCAGAAACAACTACAATAGAGTAGTAGCCATCAGGATCAGTGAGTCCCGACGCCTCCATTGCTGAGATTGACTTTGGGATAAACCTAACCGCTATTCCACTATGATCAATTTCATTGTCTAGTAATATGGTGCCAGTTATTGTGTTTGCGGAAAGATTGTATCCGAAAACCAATAAACAAAGCAATAACCTGATGCCCATTTAAATACTGTCTATGACCTTATGAAGACCCATATACTTTTGGGTCTGTAATTTAGCTCTTTTAACGAATAACGTCTTAACTGCATTTATACTTTTGATTCCAATACTTTTGGACAGAATTAAAATGCCCATAACGCCTGGCTATGATGAGTGGGAATTAGAAGGCACTAACCTTTCAAGCCCCTCATAGCCACACCGTTGTTTAAATTTATAAATTGTGGCGGACTTTCCAATCCCCACGAATATTTCCTGACCGATGAAACTTCATTCATAGCGTCTGTAGCGACTTTAACTTGCTGCCCATCCCCATTCTAATACCACTCCAATTACTCCGTTAGGGTTGTTCTGAAAAAAGTTCAGCTTACTGTTGGCTTGCTCGTTCTGAAATTTACCAGTGTTGAGAAGTTCGAATGTTCGCTTTCTATCAAGTTCCGCAATTATTCCTCCAGTCTCGGGGTTAATGAGAAAATTCTTTGAGTACTGAATGTCCTTAACCTTTTCAATCTTGTTCAAAGATTCGTAGGAATTCACTTGAAGTTTTAGAGGTTCATTTACAGGTATCATCTTCGTTGGTTTGTAAACCCAAGCGATGAAGGCCGTTAACAAGTACAGCACAAGAAATGCTACTCCACCAAAAAGTATAGAGGCTGCAGTTCGTTCGTCAAAAATCAAGACTAATGCCCATGTAAAGAACCCAATTGCAAAGAGCGATGAGGTTAGCAGTTTAATTGTGTTCAGTACTTTTCTTGGCCTATTTAGGATAACTATCTCCATGCGGTATTGTCGCTAACGGACATGTGCAAGATGAGTGCACTTGTCGCTTGTTAAGAGAGCTAAAGTATTGAATTTAGTAGTTTGATGGAAGGAGCTAAGTAAGTGCATTCAATTTTGCATAGTGTGTGTGCCTTGAATGATGAATATAGCTCATGAAGTTGAGCGTTTCAAAGGGTGAGAGTCCCGTAAGCGCTGGGGTCCCCGTATCAAGTACGGGGCAGGCTGTGCCTGGAAGCTAAGCAAGTGGCAAGGTGGTTTGGAGTGATCCAAGCACTGAAGCCCGCCTGACGGACGAGGCAGGTGAGCCAGACTGCAGTGTCTGTACTGACCCCCAATCAAGTTGAGGGCAGGCTGAACAGAAACTACATACAGAGGCTATTAG
>JAJCYL010000141.1 GCA_029262955.1 Cytophagales bacterium
TCCACCTGAATACGGGTATTCATCTCCATGAAGTAGAAATCCCCATGTTTATCCACAAGGAATTCAACAGTTCCTGCGCCTTCATACTTGATGGCCTCAGCGCCGGTAATTGCTGCCTTACCCATTTTTTCCCTTAATTTCTGATTAACAACAGGAGAGGGTGTTTCTTCAATAAGTTTTTGATGTCGCCTTTGAATGGAACAGTCCCTTTCTGATAAATGACAGGCGTTCCCTTTCTTATCTCCAACAATTTGAATTTCAATATGTCTTGGCTCCTCAATGAACTTTTCCAGGTATAAACCATCATTTCCAAAAGCTGCTTCGGATTCCATTCTTGCATCATCCCAAGCTTTTTGAAATCCTTCCGGCGCTTTAACAATTCTCATTCCCCTTCCACCGCCACCGGCTGTTGCCTTCAGAATGACCGGATATTTTATTTTCTTGGCAATTTCAAGGCCTTGTTTTACGCTGTCTAAAAGGCCATCAGATCCGGGAATTGTAGGAACTCCAGCCTTCTTCATGGTATCCTTGGCAGTGGCTTTGTCGCCCATTCGGTTGATCATGTCTGCTGATGCCCCAATGAACTTTATCTTATATTCTTCACAAATCCGACTGAATTCAGCATTCTCGGACAAGAATCCATAACCAGGATGAATGGCATCGGCATTCGTAATTTCTGCAGCAGAAATTAAACTTGGAATGCTTAAATAGGAGTCCTTGCTAGGTGGTGGACCTATACACACTGCCTCGTCGGCAAAACGAACATGCAAACTCTCTTTGTCAGCAGTAGAATATACGGCAACCGTGCTAATATCCATTTCCTTACAGGTACGGATAATGCGAAGGGCAATTTCACCCCTATTTGCTATTAGAATTTTCTTAAACACGAGATATTGAAATTAAGAAGGATCAATCAGAAAGAGTGGCTGGTCATATTCCACCGGCTGAGCATTGTCAACCAATACTTTTACGATGGTTCCCGACACTTCGGATTCTATTTCGTTGAATAATTTCATGGCCTCGATAATGCAGACGGTTTGACCCGTTGAAATTTCGTCCCCAACATTAACAAAGACGTCCGTTTCCGGGTTTTGGGACCTATAAAAGGTCCCAATCATTGGCGATTTAACCTCCACATACTTGCTATCATCACTTTTTGCTCCTTCACCGGCAGATGATGCTCCCTGAGGAGTAACCGGAGGTGGAGAGGCAGTCGCTGGTGCTGGTGTAGAAATAACCGCCGCGGATGCCCCTTCAACCACTGAGGTTGATTTAGCACTTCTTTTTACCCTTATTTTGAATTCGCCGGTTTCAATGTTTACTTCCTCCAAACCTGAATTTGAAATGAAGTCGATTAAATCCTGTATCTCTTTTGCTTTCATTTTGTGGGCTCTATTTTTCTAAAGTAATGTTTTTCCTATGGTATTCACAACATTACTTTACCCTTTCCATATACTCTTTGGTCTGTGTGTTCACCTTTATTTTTTCGTCCTGATTAATGAAGAGTGGCACTCTGATTTCTGCACCAGTCTCTAAAGTAGCAGGCTTGGTGGCATTAGTAGCAGTATCACCTCTAATCCCAGGCTCAGTGTAGGTAATTTGTAACTCTACGGAAGCCGGCAATTCACAATTCAATGCCTTTTCTATTTCTGAGTGGTAAATAACATCCACTTCCTGACCGTCTTTTAGTAGCTCAGGCGCATTAATGATGGATTCTGGCAAAGCAACCTGCTCAAAAGTGCCACTATCCATGAAGTGATAGCCAATGTCATCTTTATACAAAAATTGGTGCGCCCGTCTCTCTACCCGGGCAGTAGTTACTTTAACCCCGGAATTAAAAGTGTTGTCCACTACTTTTCCTGAAGTGAGACTCTTTAATTTTGTTCTTACAAAAGCCGGGCCCTTGCCTGGTTTCACATGCTGAAATTCAACGATTGTATACAGATCATTGTTGTATTCAATGCATAATCCGTTTCTAAAATCTGAAGTCGAAGCCATTTGACCGGTTTATTAGTTAATTAGAATCATAAGCCCACTTAAGGTAAACTGAACCCCATGTGAAACCACCTCCAAAAGCTGCTAATATAAGATTATCGCCCTTATTTAATTTATCTTCATAATCCCACAAACACAGAGGAATCGTTCCACTAGTCGTGTTTCCATATTTATGGATATTGAGCATTACTTTCTGGTCACCTATACCCATTCTCTTGGATGTTGCATCTATTATGCGCTTATTAGCCTGATGAGGTACAAGCCATGCAATGTCATCTCCCGTCAGATTATTCTTTTCCATAATCTTAAAAGAAATATCAGCCATATTAGTCACGGCGAATTTGAATACTGCCGATCCCTCCTGAAAAACATAGTGCTCTCTGGCGGCAATAGTCTCCTGAGTGGCCGGTCGTCTGCTTCCGCCAGCCTTCATGTGTAAAAATTCCTCCCCACTTCCGTCGGAACGTAACATAGAATCCATAATGCCAGTCCCGTCTTCCGATGGTTCCAATAATACTGCTCCCCCTCCATCTCCAAATATGATACAAGTAGTTCTATCTGTGTAATCTATAATGGACGACATTTTATCCGCACCTACCACAATCACTTTTTTATACTTGCCCGTCTCTATGAATTGTGATGCAGTTATTAAAGCATAAATAAAGCCTGAACAGGCAGCCTGAATATCATAACTAAAAGAATTTACTGCCCCAACTGAATTGGCAATAATATTAGCCGTAGCCGGAAAAGGCATGTCAGGAGTGGTAGTTGCACAAATAAGTAATTCAATATCTGCCGGATCTGTATTTGTCTTTTGCAAAAGCCCTTTTACCGCCTCAATGCCAATTACCGAGGTTCCCTTATCTTCACCTTTAAGAATTCTCCTTTCCTTAATTCCGGTTCTTGAAGTAATCCATTCATCAGTGGTTTCTACAATGGATTCCAGCTCCTTGTTGGTCAAGACATAATCTGGAACATATCCCTGAACTCCCGAAATTTTTGCTCTGACTTGACTCATGGTTGATGATTACTCTGTGAAGGCTTCCTTAATTTTAAGGTAAATATTTGACTCTGCCATGCGGTGAGCCAACAATACCATATTCTTTATAGCTAAAGCAGTAGAAACACCATGGCCAATTACTACATTTCCATTAATTCCCAACACAGGACTTCCTCCAATTGCCTCATAATCAAATCGATCCAGAAATTCGTTACTAATATTTCTTCTTTTGACAACGTCATAGATGGATTCGGTTAACTTAAGTATGACATTTCCGGTGAAACCATCACAAATCATTACATCGGCCTTGTCATTAAATAAATCTCTCCCCTCAATATTCCCGATGAAATTTATTCGCCTACTTAATTTAAATAATTGATAAGCAGCCTGCGTATTTAAAGTTCCCTTTTGCTCTTCCTCTCCCAGGTTTATCAGGCCAACTTTTGGTTCATCTATTCCAAAAACGTGCTTTGCATAAAGTGAACCTATTTCTCCAAACTGAAGCAACACATCTGGTTTGCATTCGGCATTGGCACCAATATCCATTAAGATACCAAATCCACCCTTTTCTTTAGGAGCAAAACCTGCAATGCCCGGACGTATAATTCCTTCAATGGCTTTGATGGTAAACATGGCTCCTACATGCATGGCACCAGTGTTCCCAGCACTACAGAAGGCATTTATTTCTTTTGCTTTTAGGTGCCTAAACCCCATTGCAATCGCCGAATTGGGTTTCGTTGTTAAAGCTTTCGTGGGATGTTCTCCCATGCCAATCATTTCAGGAGCGTCAATTAAATCGAACAGAGTGAGATCTAAATCCTGCCTATGGAGTTCCTGTGTAACAAGATTCTTTTCTCCATAAAGGACAATACTATTCCCTTGTGGCAATTCGTCTATTGCCAATTTGGCTCCTGCAATGGTGGTCTTTGGAGCGTAGTCTCCACCTGTCGCATCAAGGCCGATCCTCATAGAGTAAGAACGGCCAGGCTAGGCTAGTACTTCTTTCTCCTGGACGACTTTGCCTTTGTAGTATAATTTACCTTCATGCCAGAAAGCTCTGTGGGATAGGTGAAACTCTCCGGTAGTTGGACAAATTACGTAATTCTTAGGTTCAATTTTATAGTGAGTTCTTCTCTTATCTCTCCTGGTCTTGGATATTTTACGTTTAGGATGAGCCATATGCTAATTTCTTTTAATTCAATTTTCTTAAAGCATTCCAACGAGGATCAATTACATCATTGGAATCATCTTTTTCAGATTTATAAACAATTTCTCCAAACTCATTTTCATTTTCAGTCAAATAGTCAGGATGAACTTTTTTCATTGGTATGGAGACTGTAACATATTCAAAAATTATCTGAGCAAGGTTAATATCTTGACGATCCCAACTAATCACTTGAACATCCTCACCCAATTCAGACTCCTCATCTCCAAACTTAATTACCAACTGCTTCTTCACATTGATAGGATATAGAAATTCTTCCATACTCCTATCACAAACCAGCTCCACATTCAATTTGAAATCAAAATCAAATGTCAGCAGATTAACTTTTCTATCAAGCCGCACCTCACAAAATCCCGCCCCCTTTCTTACAATGCTTTCCTCAAACTCTTCAAAAAAAGAGCTGCTAATCTCAAACCTGAAGTCATGTATTCCAGGTCTGAGAGTGCCGAATCTAACCTCGAATTGTTCCAGAGCACTCACCTCCTCTACCTCTCAAATTTGATAAGGAGCGCAAAGTTATAACATAAGCTGCTAATAAACTGCCTGAGTTAGAAAAAAATAGAGTGTATGAGATCCCATTAATCTGTGTTTTCAGCTCTCATTTTTAAAATGTCACTGGCAAGCATTACTGCTCTTCGCATCGATCCCTCGTCAGCAATGCCTTTCCCAGCCAGATCATATCCCGTGCCGTGATCCGGTGAGGTACGAACAACCGGCAGTCCAGCGGTGAAATTGACGCCATTTTGAAATGAGATTGTCTTAAACGGGATCAGACCCTGGTCATGATACATCGCCATGACGCCATCATATTTCCTAAAATGCAAAGACCCAAAGAATCCATCAGCCGGAAACGGTCCAAAAATCAATTTACCCTTCTCTTTCAGCTCGTTAATGACAGGCGCAATTACGCGTTCTTCCTCATTACCTAACAAACCGTCATCACCCGCATGGGGGTTTAATCCTAACACAGCAATTTTTGGTTTATTTATGCCGAAATCCTTTTTAAGTGATTTTTCCATCACCTTCAATTTCTTAGTGATCCGATCCTTTGTGATTTTATCTGCTACATTTCTTAAAGGAATATGCCCTGTAACCACTCCCACCCGCAATTCATCACTGACCAACATCATTAGAGTTTCTTTTGCGTCAAAGTAGTCTGCAAAAAATTCTGTATGACCCGGATAATCGAAAGTTTCACTTTGGATGTTCTTTTTATTAATAGGAGCCGTAACTATTCCTTGAAGCTTGCCTGACTTCAAATCTTCTGTTGCCGATTTCAACGAGATTGCTGCATATCTTCCGCTGATTTCAGTAGGGCTCCCGGGACTGATTTCCACCGAATCTTCCCAACAATTCAAAACATTCACCTTTTTATGGTTGATGTCATCGAAATTTTTAGCCTGGTGATAGTTAAATTTTTCCAGGTCAAGAGCTTTCCTGTAAAATGCAATCGTTTTTGAAGATGCATAAATCACTGGTGTGACGTAATTCAGCAGTCGACTGTCAGAAAAAGTCTTTAGAACTACCTCGGGACCAATACCATTTAGATCACCGATCGAAATACCAACTACTTGATTAGATCTGTTCTGCTTTTCCATTCTTCTTCAAATTGGGCTGCCAAGATAAATTGAATTAATGATAATATCGGAAACATAATTCATGGCCCTATATACTTACTTTTGATTAATGCGAAAAGTGAAAGCCAAAAAAGGTCTAGGACAACATTTTCTAACCGACCCTACAGTTGCAGGACAAATTGTTGACGCATTAACTATGGATAAAAACCGGTCGGTGGTTGAGATAGGACCAGGTACTGGCGTTTTAACGGAGCTACTTCTTAACAAAGACATTGATTTAAGAGCAATCGACGTGGATGGTGAATCCATTCGCTTTCTGAAAGAAAAATATCCTGAGTTTCAGCACTTAATGATTCAAGGAGATTTCCTGAAAATAGACATCAACCTACTTTTCAATTCGGAGTTCTCGATCATTGGGAATTTTCCTTATAATATATCCTCACAAATATTTTTCAAAGTCCTTGACAACAGAAATCAGATTAATGAAATTGTCTGCATGTTGCAGCGTGAGGTTGCCGATCGGATAATTTCTCCTCCCGGAAATCGGACCTATGGCATACTTAGTGTTTTTCTTCAAGCTTTTTATGATACTGAGAAAATAATTGATGTCCCTCCTGAAGTATTCCGACCTCCTCCTAAAGTTTGGTCTTCCGTAATTCGGTTGAAAAGAAATGAAAAGAAGGACCTACAATGTGACGAAAAGTTATTTCGACACGTCGTCAAAACGGGATTTCAAATGAGACGCAAAACATTGCGCAATGCCCTAAAAGGTCTTAATTTGCCGGCCTCAATAACGCAGTTGGAACTTCTTGACAAGCGAGCAGAGCGACTGTCAGTAGGCGACTTTGAATTCCTTACTAACTTAATAGCAAATTCAACAATTGAGAATGAGTAAATGTGAACCTGGAAATAGTTAAGCCGCACATGAAGCCTGCCATCATATTTGAATTTAGTAAAGAATTTCTTGAGCGCTTTAAGCAAGCACTTGATTTAAGAGATAATGCCTTTGTTGAAGAATCTCTGAAGGGCGTAAATGCAGCTGATATATCCGCGTTTCTTGACGAGTTCGATCATGTCGAATGTAAGTACATCCTGGGTCTCTTAGATGTTGATCTAGCGGCCAATGTGATTAATGATCTCGATGAAGACATTCGAGATAAGTTTCTAGAAACCTTTGAAACCAACGAAATCGCTGGGATTGTAGATCACCTTGAAACAGATGATGGGGCTGATATTCTTTATGAGCTTGACCCTGAGGAAAGGGAAGAGGTTATCCGGTCGATGGACAATGAAGAGAAGGCCAGAAACATTCTCGAGCTACTGGACTACAAGGAAGATATCGCGGGTGGCCTCATGGCCAAAGAACTCATCAAGGCAAACCTCAATTGGTC
>JAJCYL010000142.1 GCA_029262955.1 Cytophagales bacterium
TCGTACCCGTGGTTTCTCCACCACCACCGCCATTGGAGCTTACGGTGGATTGATTGGCCACCTGCCCCCAGACTTGAGATTGAATAATCAACCCCAATCCGATGAGCATGGCTAGATATTTACTTTTTTTCATAACCATTTGTTTTTAGGGTTATACATGCTCATCAGATTATTTCTGCTCAGTGATTTTTACTTCATCGTTTTGCTCGGGTTGTTTAACAAGAGTATTTATCAGTTGTTGTAGAGTATTCAATTGTTTGTTTAAAACTTCTATGCTCTCTGAATTGGCTTCAGCAGTTTTAAGGCTTGCCTTTAAAGAGGTATTCTCGTTCTCCAAAGCAGTTATTTTGGCATTGAGTTCTTTGATTGATTCGATGAGGACAGCTACCATTTGAGAGTAATTCACTGCTTTCATGCCCGCATCATCGGTATGAACAAATTCCGGATAAATCTCCTCCACTTCCTGGGCGATTACACCGATTTGATTTCTTTGAGATTTATTTTCGTCTTTCCATTTGTAAGAGACTCCACGCATTTGAAGTGTGTTATTCAGGGCGCCATCTAATTCAGCTATATCCTTTTTCAATCTCCTGTCTGACATTTGCACAGTACCATTGGCAGAACTTAATGTACCCCGTGCACTTATATTATTTCCATCCATGTCTCCCATTGCACCGATATAGGCACCATCTGTGTTACCAGACCCAAAGAAATTGCCCACCTCCACATGAGTAGTGGCATTCACAAAGTCTTTTGTAATGTCGTTAGTACCAAGTCCGTTTAGCGTAAGGTTGTTAAGCCATACTTCACTCCCACCTGAGTCAGTAAAGCGAATGCTGCCGCTACTGGCGTTAAGATGAATGGCAGCATTGTCCCAGTTGTTAGAGAGATCGAGGGTGGCGAAGTTAGAACCGGCACCATCATCGTTCACTCTTAACTCTGCCTTAGGATTACCGACATCATTGTGTAATGAAAAGTGTCCGAAATTATTCCCTGTTCCTCCACTTGTCAAACTCGCATTTGACAATTGGTTGGGACCATTAATATTCACGCTGTTGAAAGCTGGGTCAGACCCCAAACCAATTCCTGTATGGTCAATCGTAAAGCTTTCCATACCGTCTTCACTAGTTAAGGTGATGGATGATGAGTTACCATATAATGATATTCTATTGTTGTTATTTGCATCATTTACATTGAGAAAGCCAGCATCACCGCTATCCCCCATTTCGATGGAGTTGTTGCCTTGATTGCTTCCCTGCTTCACTGCGATATTAATTCCAGCTCTGATATTCCCAGTGAAAGAAGCACTTCCATCCTGCCCTGTCATGAAAATATTGCCGCCATTAGGCCCATTTAAAATCATTCTGCCAAAATCGCCAGCCCCGGCATCTTCAACTCTAAAATCAACTGGTGAATTGCCACCATCGTCACCAAACATGAAGAAGAAAGGTAAGTTTGAGCCAGTGCCCGCGTTTGGTCCAGCATCCGGTCCGAATTGAACTGCCCTGTTATTGGTTGTGCCAAAATGTGCCGAACTATTTTGCGTAGTCAGGTTTATAGCGGAAGATCCATCGCTGGTACTCAGTGCCAAATCTCCCCATTCTTTAGTCCCATCACTTTCAACACTAAGATTGACTAATCCCGGGTGGAAAAATTGGTCAGGAATAGGATTACCAAATTCATCCTGCGCCTGTTGTTGTATTGAGCCCTGCATCTGCATGAAAGGGCGATCAGCGCCATTATTGACGTTGTCGTAACTATGAGCGCTAAACTGGAAATTAGGAGAAGTTGGTCCCTCTAATCCAAGTGCGCCGAATTCTACCCCATTATCTTTCCCAACACTCAGGTTAGCAAATCCTCTATACCATCCACCACCATCAGGGGTGTTACCGAACAACTGAAAGAATCCTCGCCCGGCACCATCTCCACCTTCCCATATGGGGGCTCCCATTTGAATGTTAGGCGTACCATTACCCCAATAGAAGGTTTGTCCTGCATACGGGGCCACTTGATTACCGGCGCCGTCGTCTGTTCCTACATAATTGACGTCAAAGACCGATCCACCATCAGGGTCGTTAACAACTAAATTGGTTTGGCTTCCACCTCCACCAACACCATTAGGATCTATTCTGAATTCAGTACCATCAGTCCTTTTCAGGCGAAGTACCCCTTGCTCTCCTCCCATGCCATCATCTTCAATATCCAGACTCACAAGATCCTTGAAGTAAAAATCCTCGAAATCATCCAGTGGATCTGCCGGTGTACCATTGTCATTGGTAAACGATGATTGTATTGATCCCATCATCCTCATAAAAGGGCGGTCATTATTCTGATATTGATGTGCTCCCAGTTCAAAATTCGGACTGTTGGTGCCTTGAAGATTTAAAAATCCACTCCATCCGGTGGGATCACTACCTCCGGGATCCTGATTTCGTCCCATTTGCATGGCCTCACCATTTATCTGGACGTTGCCATCAAACCATCCAGCCCAATTCTCTGTGCCTCCATCAGCACGACCCTGGACACCTATATTAATCCCCTGATCTTTATTTGCACTTCCAAGTACCCCGACATTTCGTGAATTCAATGCACCAGTTCCTCGTGTATCAAACCATGCCCCCCAGGTTCCTCCATCTTCAATGGCATCAACTGAATTTATTCCTCGTGCAGCAACCGCAAAAGTCGATCCTGTACCACTGACCTCACCACGGATACCATAGCGTGGAGCCGTACCTTCACCATCCGCCAGGCCTAATACACCATATTGAAAGCTTTCATTCCCAGCAGGCGCAGTACTCAAACCTAAGACACCCACATTAGTACCTAATGTTGACGTAGATTGACCCTGTACACCAACAGCCCAAATTCCCTGCGAACCAATTCCGCTCATTGATCCATTAATTACAAATTCCTTTTCTGTACTTGGGTCAGATGCTTGTGCTGATAAATCCAGGCCGTTGGGAAAATTTATACCTGATGGTCCTACTGAGAATTCTCCTCCATCTGAGTTTTTCAAGGTTAGAATCCCGCTTTCTACTCCTGCCCCATCTCTTTGTACCTCCAGATTTACCAAGGGATCATCATTATTTGTACCTCTAAGCATCAATTTACCACCGTGGAATGCCCCCGCTCCGTCAGTTGCAAAAGCACCCAGTTCAACAAATCCTTTTACGCCTCCATTTAAACTCCCACCTCCCTGGGGACCACCAAGGGCCAGGTAACCAACATCACCTCCAAAACCATCATCATTAACCGCCAAAGCGGCTCTAAAAATATCTAATCCTCCATTATTAGTCCTGGATAACACATCACCCCAAAGAAAGATTGCGCCTCTATTGATACCCTGATCACCCCCTAGAAAATTCCAGTTATTACCAAAGTAAGAATTAGACTCGCCGTCAATACCTATCTTCCAAATTCCGCTGAAGGCGCCACCACCTGTACCAACTGATAATCCATTGTTTGCAGGATCTCCACTTGGATCCTCAATATTTAATCCTCCATTCTTAAGTGTAATGCCTCCATTGTCAACAGTAATGCTGCCATCAAAATACCTGTTTTGATAGGGCGCAGATAAAGTGACAGGAGTCAGTACATTGCCATCCACAGAAATTATCAATTGGCGCTCACTCACTCCATTGAATAGTTGAGGGAGAAGAGTTGGCGTATCCCCATTCCCTAAGGTCACTGAATAAAGTCCATCAATCACCTGCACATTACTATGTGTCTCTATCCAACTGACATCTGGTATACTGAATTGAAAATTCCGGGTACCATTAACTACAGTACCGGCTTCAAGGAGTTTACCCTGAAAGGAGATGGTGTTTTGCGCCATTACCTGTGCGCCTAATAGAAAAACAAGGCAAATTAGAGTGGTGAAATTTTTCATAATAATATGTTTATTCCCAGCTTATTTTATATTTCAAAATCAATAGATGTTTAAACATCTAAATTTGAGGCTTGTACAAGGGGGAGACAATACTCAACAATGAGTATTTATTGAGTATTTATTGAGTATTCTTGCTTTGGAAATCGCGGATTGTGATATTTAAGACTGGGTAAAATTCATCTATTCAATATATAACTTAGAATAGTACAAGATGAAATTACTTCCTAACAACTTCAGAGGGGGCTAATTAGTCCAAGTTGAGAGGATTTACTCAATAACTCAACTGTATTTTTACAACCTGCTTTTTTTAACATCTTACGCCGATGCGTATCGACGGTATGCTTGCTCAATGAGAAATGTTCTGCTATTTCTTTACTGGTTTTGCCTTCTGCCAATTGACTGAGGATTTCCATTTCTCTGAAAGTAAGCAAGGCAACCCCATTGTGGTTATTACCTGCTAGTTGATCCAATATCTTCTTCCCCGGTTAGTTCAATCCAAATCAACTAAGGCTAAAGAGATTTAGCAATACTCAATAATGAGTATATGTGTAAGTAATTTTACTTAAATAACACCCATTTGCAGGCCAAGTAGAACAAGTTCAACGGAATTTCTGGTATTCGCCTTCCTCAGCATATTCCTCCGATGAGTATCTACTGTGTGCGAACTAAGTGAAAGATTTGAAGCAATCTCCTTGCTACTAAGCCCATTCTTCAAGTAGCTAAGAATTTGCGTTTCTCTTTTAGAGAGGTTTAATAAATTTTTTTCCATAAAACCAATTTGAAGTGATTGGTTTCATGACAGCTGAACTCCTAATGTAATAAAATAATACCAGTTGAGGGAATTTGATCCGATTTAACTAAATCATCTGATGCTCTCCACAGTAGACAACCAATTCAGCAGTATTTCGGAGGCCAGATTTTTTCAGCATATTCCTCCGATGTGTATCAATAGTATGTTTACTCAAAGAAAGATATTGAGCTATATTTCTACTGGTCCTCCCTTCAGCTAATAATGTGACAATCTCTCGTTCTCTAAAAGTCAGTAAGACCTTACCGTTGCGTTGCTCCATACCTATGATCAAATTCATCTGTTACTAAATAGCTACGGCTACCGGGTAATCTGTGGTAACCTCTTCCTGCTGACTAAATCTCATCTTGTAGACCAACTGAGCTGTATTCTTAACCGCTGACTTACGAAGAATATTTCGCCGATGTGTGTCAACTGTATGATTACTCAAAAAAAGCTTTTCAGCAATTTCCTTGGTAGTCAAGCCATTGGCCAGGTGAGACACAATTTCAATTTCTCTTTTTGATAATAGGTAGTCCATAAGGTCCATTCATTAGTTTGTTCTTTATGCATAGTATTGAAAGAGGTAACCCAACTTTTGATTAAGTTTCAATGATGAAATCTTTTTTAGGCCATCTGGGTTACATAATTGAAAAAAGTTTATAAAGAATAGCATTTATGCAAGATCAGGAGATCATCCACAAGCTTAAAAGCGGGGATGAAGAAGTGCTGACAGAGATATATCAGAAATACAGGGAAGAGTTTTTCTCCTGGGTAATCGGTTATTATAGGTGCGATGTAGAGGAGGCAAAAGATCACTATCAATTTGCAATCCTCAAATTATATGAAAATGTAATGAGCGGAAAGCTTACTGAATTAACTAGCTCCATCAAAACCTATTTGTTTGCAATCGGGAAGAACAAAGTCTTTGAGTCCAATAAAACGGCGAACAGATTTGTTGGAGAAACTTATGAAATGGAGATGGGTGAAACACCAACTGATCATTCTGAAAAAGAAAGTAAATTGATTACCATTGAGAAATGCTTAGAAACCCTGGGGGAACCTTGCAACAGTCTCCTCAAGCAATATTACTACCATCAGAAATCGATGGATCAAATTGCCGATCTCTTTAACTATAGTAATCGTGATACGGCCAAAAACCTGAAATTTAAATGTCTACAGCGGCTTAGAAAATTAGTGAAAGAGGAGTATTTAAAAGTGGCATAATGGAAGAGGAGAAAGATTTGGAACTAGTAGAACAATACCTAAAGGGTGAACTTCAAAAAGAAGAACTTCATAAGTTTGAAGATCGATTAAAGGGCGACGATGTGTTGAGTCAACTTGTTGAGGATACCAAAGAACTGATCGCAGGCATCGACTATGCAGCAAGGAATGAGACCCTTAGCAAGCTAAAATCAATTGAGGCAGAACTTCCACCATTCAAGGAAACAAAAACGGTTTCAATTTATAAGAAACCATGGGTTTTAGGAGTTGCCGCTAGCATTTCGATCGTTCTTTTTAGCGTATATTATGTTTTATTCCAAAACCAGATTACCCCAAATGAGGAGTTATTCGATCAGCATTTCGAGGTCTACCCTAACATTATAGCCCCAACTGTACGCGGTGCTGAAAACATCGAAAAGGCACTGAAAGAAAAAGCGTACTATACCTATGACTTGGGTTTGTATGAGGAGGCAAACGAGTTGTTAAGTCAGCTACCAGTAGATGAGGACGAGGGTGCAGTTTATTTGTATCGAGGTATCTGTTATTTGATGTTGGATGACAACGAAGGTGCCCTTCAATCTTTTAATGCCTATAAGGCATCAGATTTTGAACTTTTCCTGCCTCAGGTGAATTGGTTTATGGGGTTAACATATTTAAGAGCGGGCGAGGTTGAAAGGGCGAAGGAGGTGTGGGAGGAGATTCCTGAGGGGAATAGTTATAGGGGAAAAGTTGAGGAAATATTTCCCAGATACTAGGGTTACTTTGAAGCTTTCGATTACTAATTCTAACCAAATAATCTCATCATGAAACAAAAGTTAATAATTATTCTAATAGTACTCTCCTTTACTGAATGCAGGGAGAAGGATTCTGACACTAAAACCAAGATTGATGACTCAAAGTCTGCAATATCCGGCGATCATAAAGGTCGCCATAAGGATGATTTTGCACCAAACGAATTTTTCTCACATAGTGATGGACATCCCCCGTATTTTACGAACCAACTACTTACCCCAGAAATCGGCTCTATAAAAGGAATGGACCAATTCCGATATATCAAAGAAATCGGAACGGGGAAAATTTTTGCCTTTGTTCCTAAGGAGGGCGATCCTACTAAAGTTGACACTCCAGTTAAATTCGAAGAAAGAAGTTACTATGTCGCCGTGGATGGCACACCAAGTAGGTTGGTGGGAAATATGAAAGTAACTCTTGGATATATTCTTAATAAAAGCGACAATAATAACGGCATCATTGCTAAAACACCTCGGTTATTAGAAAACGTGAATGGATTCCCAGCCTTCAATTTAATCGAACACAAAAAGGAGAAATACCTGGCTCAGGATGAGGCTATTAACACTGTAAACATCACACGTAAAAGTATATCTTACACTTGGACGTCCAAATTAGAGAAATCAGAATATCCTGTATACTATCACCTAAGAAACATATTTTTCAAACCTATCATACTTGATCAAAGATCTGTCGAGTTGGATCTCTGCATGGCAATTGATCTAACCTATGTTCATGTACATGGACATCCTAATGGATCCGATGTTCCAAAGCCATAATATGGTGAATGATATCACCGCCATCAGTAATAGTACCCATAACGTAGGATGTCCCATATTAACCTGATAAATGGCTTTGTTGTCACCTATCAAAATTGGGCCTGCCCAGAAAAAAGGATGAGCTGAAAGCTCGTCAGACGAACTGATATAGTTAAGTTTGGCGATACGAAGCGACTCATTCTTTTTTCTGCCATTTTGAAAAAATTCTCTGTAAAATTCCACACTAATTTTTTCAGCAGAATTATCATCATATGGCCACAATGTACTCAATACTGAATTGGAGCCATTAATCATGAAATCTCTGGCTAAACTATAAACGCCTTCGCCCGAATACAATTCACCAAAACCAGATTGGCATGAACTGAGGAAGACCAAGTCTGTTTTTAATGATAGTGAATAGATGTCTTTTGATCTTAAAGTATCAAACCCAGAAGGTCTATTGCTGTTAAAAAGCACTCCATTATTTAAAGGGTTTTTTGCGTCAACAAAACCGTGCGTTGCCAAGTGGATAATCCCATATTGATCGGACTCCTCAAGAAACTTTTTTTTCGTTCCCTCGCTACCTGTTTTATGAGTCCCTGAAATCATTCTTGAAATTTTGCCCGCCTCTGAGTTAGCTCCTCCAATTGTAGAGTTGTTATTTTTAAGATCATTATTTGCTATACTAATAATAAGACTATTAGAGTTTTCAACATTTGTAGATGTTTTCAAATATTTAAGAATATCGATTGAAGGTGAATACGATATTGACATGAGATTTATTAAATAATCCAATCGCCTATAATTTGGCGTTACGAATGGTGGTCTTTGGGTTACTAATGCCTCAAATGGAATAAAGTTCAATTTACCGTCGGGTATTATAGTGAGGGTATTTAACCCACTATATTCAGAAAGAATTGGGGCTAGTAGCTGATTATAGAGATAGTATGATGACTCTATAAATTCACTGTAGGCCAACTGGTTATTTGAATGATAAGGGGATTTTAATGACTTAGTATATACCTCCAATGCGTCTTTCAACTTTTTATCCACTGAGAATCTATGAAATCCATACCTGTTCTTGTTAACTGACAGCACATAAATATTGTGATCAAACCAATAATAATCAATCAATAATTCGTTCGGAGCTAACAAACTCCCCAACGCCTCAACTGGATCACTGAATTTTTCAAGTTCGTTTAAACCAACTCTCTTCATTAAATTAATAGTCGATTGATGATTCTCTTCAAAAAAGATTGGATTGATGAGATCTGAATGGATTTTTCCAATTTTGGCATTCAATAAGTTTTGTTTTAACTCTTCATTTGATTCAGAGTCCAGCTCCTTTATAAGTAAAATATTTTCATATAGAATGGTGGACTTATAGCGGCTCATATATTGAGAAAAATTTTGAATAACAGACTCATCATTTGTCCTATCATACAATTCAAATAAAGCCTGAGCCAATAGATTATATGTTAGTCCAAAATGTCGCCTATAGAGTAATCTTGATTTGTCAGAAGCAACATTCTTGTACCCATTCCAGAATATTTTTTCTGAAAAATTTGCTGCTACGATACTTTTCTCTAACCAACTAACATTTGTTGGCTCATGGTAATAGTAATTCAAGTACACCTCAGATTTCATCTGTAGTGGTTCAAAAGACTTAAAACTATTAAGTACATGTTCATTAATAAATGTGTCAGATAACTCATGAATCGAATCCAAATCTGAAAACAATGAAATCGAGGCATCAAGTGCTCTCAGGCTTAAGTCCAAATGCGATATCATTGAACTTTTCTCATACCATTCTTTATAAATCCTTCCTAAGTCAAAGGCTATTAGACCTCTCTGAAACCTTTTATGAGCAGGCGTGAAATCAAAGGACTTTTTATTAAAATACACCGCAGAATCATAGTCTCCCTTTTTTCGATAGATCAGGGAAATTGATGATTCTGTAGAGCTAATTTTATGTTGTAAACCATTTTTAAGTCCAATACTCATTGCTTTTTTTCCGTTGCTTAATGCCGAATCCAGTTGATTTAAATTTTGAAATGCTAATAACTTTCCTACATAAAATTTCCATAACAAATAAAAGTCATCTTCAAAATAATCGGTTAATAACTTGATTCCTTCTTCATAATTATTGAGGGCATTTTCGTATTCACTAAAATGAAATCTAATATTGCCTTTAATCATTTGGCAGTTAGCCTTTAAAGTTGGTATATTGATGTCCTCGGTCAAACTAAGAGCATTTTCTATCAAATTTGATGCTTTGTCCATATCCCCTCTTTCCATGAAACAAGCAGATTGATTCCTGTAATTGTTTCCTTTGATTTTCTTAAGGTCCCTATCTTTTATTAAGGCGTACTCCTTACCGAAATAATGCAGCCCACTATCCAAATCGTAATATTTCCGAGTATGTACCTCCCCTATTCGACCATAACAATCGGCAACCTTCAATGAAACAGAATCCGATCTAACCCTATGTTTTAGTGCTTCACGGTAAGATTTTAGACTCTCTTCTGGATTCTCCTCTTCAAAATGGATTAATCCCCTTACAAAGTAGACATCACCTAAAATGTCCGCATCTTTTATACCCAAAGCCAAAGACTTTTTTGTTTGCTCAAATGCTTGGGAAAAATCACCCTTGTTTTTAAGGTATAGTAGATAAGCGAGATCATTATAAGTCGCTGCCAAGTCATCATTACTAAGACTTTTGCCATTGCTAATCACTGCCCTCAGCGAATCTTCCAATTTTTTTTGATAGACCTCCTCAATGTCCAAATAACGCCAACCCAATATGCTATTACGTCTCTGTCCATACAGTGGAGCGCATAGTAACAGGCAAAAAATAAGAGCCAAAAGTTTGTTTGACATTGTGCTCATTTACTACAACCGTTTCTCAATATACTTCATCAAACTTAACATCAACCTAATATCCTCCGTGCCTGCCGTCATTAATCGATCTTTGAGCCTTTGATGGAGGCTGGGTTGCTTCTGCACTCCCAATTTTTTTAACAAATCAGCAGCCTTTTCTTTAACCGCTTTCTGCTCTGTCAATCCTCTTTTTTCAACAAGCTTTGGTTTTTGAGCAACTCTCACCGATGATAACTCATAGGCATAGATCAAAATGGCCTGTGCCAGGTTTAATGAGGGGTATTTTGTGGCCAGGGGAACTGAACTTACTACATCGCATAATTCTAATTGTTCCTTGGTCAAGCCATGCTCCTCACTTCCAAATACAACGGCAACTGAATTAAGTGATCCTGCTTTATTCTCTATTAGGTTATTCAATTGCTTTACATCAAACAGGTCGTGACGCGAAATGCGCTTCTTAGCTGTTGTTCCAATTGTTAGATCTATATCATCCAAAGCCTCCGGAATAGACGAATAGGTAGTGGCAGCTTCCAGTATATCGTGGGATCCGTAACCCGTAGTTCTTGCCCCTTTTGAAAGATGATCACAGGCATTGACCAGTCTCATTTCACCAAAACCCATCGTTTTTATGGCTCTAGCCGCGAAACCAACGTTTTGAGGAACTGCCGCCTCAACCAGTACGAATATTATTTTAAAATTCATTGCAGGCAAATTACTGAACCTTATTGCAATTCGTTGCAACCTCTTTTTAATTTCAGTAGTCTAATATTTAAATTCCGGCCATGATTAGAAATTATTTCAAGACGGCATTACGAAGTATACTTAAAAAGAAGGTCTACTCCATAATAAACTTGCTTGGCCTTTCCGTTGGCATTGCCTGTAGTCTACTAATTTTTATCTTTCTTCAGTTCGAATTAAGTTATGATCAATTTCATTCGAAAAAGGACCAGATATTCAGGGTTAATAGCCAGTTTAGCTTCGGAGATATCAGCATGAACTCAGCAAGTACTCCTTCGGCCGTTCTCCCCACCTTAATTGATGAATTTCCTGAGGTTGTGTCGGGTACGAGGGTTTTCCGAGCTTTTCACCCCGAAGTGATTTCAGTAAATGAAAAACAGTTTCAAGAGAGTGAAATTTTCTATGCTGACAGCACCTTTTTCGATGTTTTCGATTTCGAACTGATTGCCGGCAGTCCAAAACAAGCACTGTCTCAACCAAATAGCATTGTCTTCACCGAACGAGCCGCTATCAAATATTTCGGAACAACTAATATTCTTAATTCGGAGATCACAGTTAATGGCCGAAATACTTTAATTACTGCCGTAGCTAAAAATCCTCCAGATAATACCCAACTACGTTTTGACTTTCTTCAATCAATGGGAAGTGTCAAGTGGGCTGCCGGACCACCACAATGGGGATCTGCCAATTATTCTACCTTCCTGCAATTCCATAAAAATGCTGATCTGGCAGAATCACAAAGAAAATTGGACGCCGTTGTGGAGAGGGAAATGGGTCCTTTCGATGGGTCAACAATGGTCAAAATGAGTTTCATCTCATTAAATGACATTCATCTTCGTTCACAAGTGGCTGATGAATTGCAAAAAGGAGATATCACCTATATATATATATTCAGTTTTATTGCTGGTCTAATTGTTTTGATAGCATGCGTGAATTATATGAATCTGGCAACCGCCAGATCCGTTAATCGTGCGAAAGAGGTCGGGATGCGTAAAGTACTCGGGGCTTATCGTCCTCAACTATTCATTCAATTTATTACTGAATCAGGGCTAATGACTGGCGCTGCAATCCTCCTCGCAGTTGTACTCACGGCAATCGCTCTACCAGCATTCTCTGAAATTGCCGGTCAACCGCTGGATAATTCATTGCTATTCGACCCTATGTTCAATTTAGGCTTAGTTGGTTTCTGGCTTGTGGTTAGCTTTCTTGCAGGTACTTATCCTGCATTGGTATTGTCTTCTTTTTCACCGGGTATGGTCCTCAAATCCGGTTTTAAAAATTCGAGCAAGGGTGCTTTCTTAAGAAAAGCCCTGGTGATTTTTCAGTTTGCGGTTTCCATATTCTTATTCATCGGATCTATTATAATCTACCAGCAGTTGTCGTACATGCAGACCAAAAAATTAGGATATGATAAAGACAACCTGATCATTCTACCTGCTGATGAAAATACCAGAGAATCTTTCAACAGTTTTAAGGCAGAATTAATGAGGGCTTCTGAGGTTACGAATGTCGCAATGGCCAACGAAAGCCTTTCACAAGTCAATGGGGGGTATGACATAAAAGTAGAAGGAATAAATCAACAAGAGGGAATGTTAACTACAGCCATGATTGTTTCTCAGGATTTTGTGAAAACAGCTGGATTGGAAATCATTGCGGGTGAGGATTTTAACCGTACTGATGAAGTTCAATCAAGCCTGGAAAACCCTGTACAAAATGTCCTGATCAATGAAGAGGCCGCCAAGTTTCTTTATTTAACTCCGGAAGAGGCTATTGGTCTGAATTCTAATTTAAATGGTCGAGTTGGTCAAATTAAAGGTGTCTTAAAGAATTTCCACTTTCGGTCATTAAAAGAGAAGATTCAACCGATTGTTTTATTCATGGAACCAAATTATTTAAGTCAAACAATAGTAAATGTTAAATCAACGGATCCATTCGAAACGGTCGAAAACCTTAAGACAATTTG
>JAJCYL010000143.1 GCA_029262955.1 Cytophagales bacterium
GCTATGTCTTTAAAGCGCCATGGTGCTCCTACGAACGTCATACAAGATAGCCTGGGGCATACAACCGAAGAAATGACTCAAAACTACCTTGAAACATTTGGTGATACGGTAATCGATGAGTTTGATGAAATGATATTAGCCAAAATATAATGTGACTATTGCGATCCAAGACTTCCATTATCCGAGCACTAATCCATCGGAAATCCTAGCCAGAATTAAATTACATATTCGTAAATAAAGTATAAACACTCCCCTACTGGATAAGTAACTATTGGCTTGGGATATTTTCCGTGAGGCTGTGGACCATAAACAAACCACATTCCGATTCTGGAGCCTTTCCCGCCGGAGGCACTCTTGGCGCATTTTTTGGAGCTTCCTCTTTCTATCGCCTTTCAATTGTAAAACACAAACCGATCCGGGTTATGGCAAGAAAAAATAGGGTGCTTGCATCCGGTTGGAAATACATACCTGAAAGGTGGAGGTTTCCAAATTTTTACTTGCCATGTTCTGGATGTAAGGTTTGTAACTTGATAGAAAGAAGACGGAGAAAAATGCTTGCATGGGCCAATTTAAAACTCGAAAAAGCGATTTAGGGAAGAGCTTTTTCTCCATTATTCTGGGAACGGTTGATGCGAAAGGAAGAAATATGGATGACACCGATTAAAAATAAATGAATGGTGCCCTATTTCTTTTTTGTATCAATGGTTACTGGTATAGGAGAACTATTTGCTGTTTCTTAGGTGAGTAGATGGATGGGGAAGCAGCAAAGTGTTCTCCCAAAGGAGGATTGGCTTAGGGATTGGAAGGTGAAAGTACCATGTACTTTGCGGGAGGCTTTGCGGGGAAAGCCCGACTTGAGGAAGGAAGGGAAGCCCCAAATAGCCTTAATCCGGTACTATTAAAAGATTCGTTTTGTGAAACAGGTCAGTTTTAAGCAAAATACCCAAAAGTGGGTATTTACTATAATTTATATATTCCTGAACTTGCTATAAAACTACATATTATGAGTTGGACTAATGAGCAAATTCAAGCCGTCTGGGAAAAAGGCAAAATTGTTAAACCAAATGATCCCAATGTTTATAGACAGGACGAATGTGATGCTTGGATCAAAAGGGATCGGCATGGCAATAGAAATTCAAACGTTGGTTGGGAAATAGATCATATCAAGCCTGAAGCTGATGGTGGATCTGACGATATTGGAAACCTTCGTCCATTACAGTGGGAAAACAATGTGTCAAAATCAGATGGGCGGTTAATCTGTGTAGTGACTGCTAGTGGCAATGAAAATGTAAAGATTAAGTAGCGTTCGTTTCGTGTGACAAAATACCAAGATCAAAATTCATTCGTATCTAAGTGCATCCACAGGGTTTGATCTGGCGCTAACCACAGTTTTAAATGCGACCGCCAAAATTGCTATCACCATCACAACCAGTCCCGAAAACAGTAATATGGATGGACCTATGGTTATCCTCGTTGCGAAATTGTTCAACCACTCGGTCATGATGACATGGATCATTGGCCAGGCAATGAGGTTAGCAACCAAGATCAAGAGGAAGTATTCACGAGACAGTAAAATAGCTATCTGGTTAAATCCTGCACCAAGTATCTTACGGATACCTATTTCTTTGGTTTTCCGTAACGCATTGTAGGAAGAAAGGCCAAATAGTCAGAGGCTGGCAATGAAGATGGCCAAGCTGGCAAAAACTAAAAATACCTTGCTGAATTTTCTTTCATCTGTATATTGACGGTTGTAGAATTCATCGAGGAAGAAGTATTCAAAAGGATTACGAGGATAAAAGGATTCATACTGTTCTTTTATTTCATTTAAGACTTCTGAATAGTTGCTATTGGATAATCTGACTGCGTAGAATTCTGAGGGGCCGTTATTTAATCCAATTAATAGCGGTTCTACTTCATTTTGAACAGACATTTGATTATAGTTATTTACTACTCCGATGATAGTCCACGCATCTTGGGATAACCCTATGGTTAATTTTTCACCAATAGCCTCGTTAGGTGATTGGAATCCCAATGAATAAATGGCGGCTAAATTTAAGATTACGGAGGAAGAATCTGTTTTCAGTGCTGAATTGAAACCCTTCCGGCAATGACATCTATTTTGAGAGTTGGTAAATAATTGTGGCCAATCCATAGTGTTGAAAAAACCTTATAATCCCCTTTGGAGTCCAAGTATCTTTTTATTCCAGCAGGATCAACTATCTCTCTACCTGGTATATTTGATCCACCCGCTATGGAGCTGATGTTGGAATTTTGCCTTAGTTCGTTTAAAAAAGCGGAGTGATGCTCCAAAAATTTGGAATCAAACTCATCTTCACGGTAATTAGGACCCCGGAATACGATCAATTCATCTTGATCGAAACCCAAATCCTGATCATTCATATGCTTAAGTTGCATAAAAATAATCGTCGTTCCTGCAATCAAAATAATTGATGCTGTGAATTGTAAAACTACGAGCACTTTTCGTTGAATACTGCTTGACAGGCCGGTGACTTGTGTTCCCTTTAATATGTCAATAGGTTTATAAGAGGAGAGGACAAGTGCTGGATAGAGTGCAGATAAGATTGCACCAAATGTGAAAACAGCTGTAAATAGACCCCAAAACATTGGATCTTTTAAAAAGTTTAAACCAAGTTTTGAATTTGTCAACCAATTGAAGTACTTGATTTCAACGATGAAGAAAATAATACCTAGCCATAATGATATAATATTAAGAATGAGAGATTCAAATATGAACTGCTTTATCATCTGTAGGCGGAATGCACCCAAGGTTTTACGGATTCCTACTTCTTTGGACCTTTCAATTGATCTGGCGGTTGACAAGTTGATGTAGTTAATCCAGGCCACTGCAAGAATAAAAAAAGCAACAAGGGTAAGGAAATTGATGGCATTCACATCACCTTGTTCATCAGGTACAATTTCCCACTCAAGGTTGGAAAACAAATGAATGTCACCTAATGCCTGTAGTGGAAATATGTATCTGAAATTATATTCCTTAAATATTTCAGACCGATGCTCATACATAATTTTGTCAAAACGCTGCTCAAAAGCGGGGATGTCAGTTCCGGATTCTAGCAAAATGTAGGTATAGAAGAGGTTCCAGTTCCAACTATCCTCTGCCTCTCCTTCAGACCACCATTTGATAGTCTCATAAGAAAATAGCCAATCAAATTTTATATGAGAGTTATCTGGTATGTCTTTTGCGACCCCTGTTACTTCATAATTTGCTATACCGTCAACAGAGATTGTTTTTCCAAGAGCGCTTTCGTTCCCGAAATATTTTTTAGCTGTACTTTCAGTGAGAATAACAGTACGAACGTTGTTAAGGGCAGTTTCTGGATTGCCTTCAATCAAGGGGAAGTTAAAAATGCTCAAAAATTCAGGATCGACCATAAGGACTCGGTTTTGTCGAAACATCTTATTGTTATAAGCGATTACCAAAGAGGGAAAGGGGTGGGCCCTGGTAAATTTTACTGCCTCAGGCATATTTTCCTTTATAAATGGGCCTATTCGTGGTACGGTAGAGGCACTATTTCTTTGAAGTTGACCATTTCTATAGTCTTCGAAAGTAACTCTATAGATGTTTTCAAAATTAGGATGGAATTGGTCGTATCCTCTTTCATAGGTTGTGTATTCGAGGATAAATAAGAAAGCCGCCATGCCAAGAGCAAGACCTAGAATGTTCAGTGACGAATACACCTTGCTCCGTTCGATATTTCTTATGGTTATTTTAAAGTAGTGTGGAAGCATAACGTAGCTGTTATTATTGATCGTCCTCTCATCCTTTAACCCTATGTTTCTTAAGGATAGCAGTACATCTTTATAATAGTGAACTACAGCCGTTAAACGACCCTTTGATTGTAGCCTCTCATTGTACAACTCTTGAAGATCACCGAATACTTCATTAAACAGACTTGCATTGTAAATTATTCTTAGGATCCAGGTACCAAATCGCGGTGGTTTTGTAGAAGGGATTCTTGACATACTAGATCAGGCTTTTGAAAATGAAAGTTGAGGAATAACACTCCACAACTGTTCCCTTACATTTTTGGATTCCTGTAGAGCGGCAAACCCGGCACTAGTCACTTGAAAATACCTTTTTTGTTTGCCACCGCGTTTTTGAGTAGCTCCACCAAATGACGAGCTTAGGAATCCTTTGTTCTCTAACCTATACAAGGCAGAGTGAACAGCACTGATGTTGACTTTCTTATTGGCATTATGTTCAACGTCGCTTTTAACCGCCACTGCGTAAGCTTCATTAGGCAGCGAAGCAACGGTAAGTAATATCAATTCTTCAAACTCTCCGAGGTAAGTACCTTTCATGATTTTTACTGATTATCTATATAAATGTAAATATTATAATTAATAATCTTCACTTTTGTAAATATTTAAATTGACTGCGTTTTAATTAGTTATGATGTTTTACAAGGATGACACAATAATCAACAATGGAGCCATATCCTATTTGAGTTACATCCCTGTTGCTTCAACTACTGAGAGCGTTAAGGCAAGTAGATTAACTTTCGTTTTGTGAGACTCTTATTTAAACAACGTGGTATCAAATACAAGTAAAATTCTGCTGATTTTGTTTTTAGCATTTACTTCGAAAGTTTGGGCCATGATTGTGGAGATCCCAGGCTTAGAGAATTTATAGATCAAACAAGCAGATGTTTCATCCTCATATTGACTGAGCAATTCATACTCAAATTTCTTAGGAGGATCTGCTTGCATCGCGGCGATATAATCATTGGCATTGTTGTAGGAATAAAATGGTCCTTCAAATATTAGATCATCTGATAGATATTGTTTTAATTCCTCAAAGTCTCCGCTATCATAAAAGATCTCCATATACTTAATTGCAAGATCTAGAGGTTCCATATTCATTCGTTTTATGAGACTTCTGTGACTTACATAATAGGTGTAAATTCAGAAAACAAATTAGTGCTTTCATCTAAGTCACTTATTGGAACATATTCGCAAACTTTCGCATAGTCGTTCATCATTTTCTGTATTACCGGCTTAGAATGAGCTGACTCTATTGCTTCCTTAGATTTCCATCCAAAAATTTCAATTATTGTTCCATCCTTAGATTGCATTATAATCGACTTCCTATCAGAAACTAAGTTTTCCCTATCAAGAATCTGCCAATGAACTTTCATCAATTCTAATAATTCCGCTTCCTTCCCTGGAAACGGTTTATATCCAACAATTACTATTCTTTCCATCACATTTACTTTCATGATTTTATTTGATTTGTGAGACCTTTAGGCTGAAACTGCTTCATTAAACCTTAATAAGTTTCCAAAGGGATCTTCAATTTCCATTTGTTTGGTTTGCCATGGAGTACTTGATACTTTAGGAACTGAGGGGTCTTTCTTCGAGATTTCTAAATAATAACTGTCTATCCCTTTCGTCTTTACGAAAACTATGACTTCTGTTTGAAATCGCTCATTCTCAGTGAGGTGAAGAGTTAGGCCATTCTTAGATACCTGCATATAAACAGGTTCAGTTTCACCAAATCGATGCTCCCAGTCTATATTGAATCCAAGAAAATCAACATAGAACTGGATGGACTTTTCATAATCAAGAATTCTAAATGTTGGAATACCTTCTAATTCAATGCTACTCATTTGATTTTCGTTTTGTGAGACTAAACTTTCGGTGGTTCCCTCGAAATTATTTCTTAATAAAGTTGTAAGTCCTTCCAATAAGCCTGAAGATACCCATTATTAACCCTTGAAATAGGAGGTCGACAAAGACTCTAATTAGAAACTCTCCAATGAACTCGATAACTATCATCTCCTGATTGTTTCTTTCTGTTCGTTTTGAGAAAAAAATAAAAGGCTATGAAAAATTCAATAGCCTTTTACACGGTTGGACTTTGAGTTTATAAATATAACGAATACAACGGTGCACAGAAGAGATAAACTGCCTTCATTTAAGTTCAATTAAACGTCTATTTGTGAAACTCTTTAATGAGACGGGATTATGAGACTTGTGGTAACTAATTGACCTTATGTTTTAAGAGGTATACCAAACGGTCGTTTAGCAAAACTCAGTTCT
>JAJCYL010000144.1 GCA_029262955.1 Cytophagales bacterium
CATGCAGGTGAAGGCCATACGAGGGATAATATAGTAGGGATTGTTCCCAGTGAAGGAATACTGTTTGGCGGTTGCCTGATCAAAACTCTTGGAGCTAAAAAAGGTTATACCGGAGATGCGAATATAGAGGAGTGGTCCAAAACGGTTCAAAAAATTAGAGATAGGTATCCTGATTTGAAGACAGTCATTCCAGGGCATGGATCATGGGGCGATACAGAATTGCTTGACTATACGATTGAATTATTCGAACATAATTGAGAATGTCATGATCCCAAACAAAAATCATTTTTATATATCTGTAATTCGTTCGTGCTAATACATTATGGTGGCCATGGATTACAAACTGTCATACTTTACTCGGCACTAACTAAATTTGTAGAGTAAATAGAGATAATTCCCAGTGGATCGATTTTATATTCAAATTATTCTAACTGTTGGACTAATCACCCTGTTCCTGATTGTTCGATTCGTGATTGGAAAGTTGATTAAAAGGTATGGCCGTAGGAATGAATTGGAAAGTAATCGCATTGCCTATATAAGAAAGCTAGTTAGTATAATCCTGGCTATAATATTTACAACGCTAATCGGTATAGTTTGGGAATTATCGTTACAGGGATTGTCCCTTTATTTCGCCTCATTTTTTACAGTTGCCGGGATAGGCCTGTTCGCACAGTGGTCTATTCTTAGCAATGTTACTGCTTCGGCAATCCTTTTCTTCTATTTTCCTTTTAAGATTGGATCGAGAGTCAAAATTCTTGATGGTGACAATTCCATAACTGGTGAGGTCAAGGATATTACCCTTTTCTCCATCAAGATTGAAACTGATGATAAGAATGAGGTGAGTTATCCCAACAATTTGGCCATCCAAAAACCAATCATTCAAATTGAATAGCAGAACTTTCTTAACAACGGGAATTGATTAAGATTCGGCTAATTTATTATCCATTTTTCGCACATACTCATATCCGATTTCGAATAGTTCATCAGCATTGCTGGTATCAAACAATTGAAATCCCCTTATACCATCAGGCTCTATAAATATGGAGCAGTTCTTCTCAATTTCTTTGGTTTGGGCGTTAATGCTTAGCTGAAAAGTTCTTCCGGAGATCTTCAAAATACTATCTAAATCGTCGGTTTCCTCAATTGGACTAATGCTGGAGGCAATGATTATATCACATTGATCTACTAATGGTTTGATTGGTAGGTTGTCCACTATACCTCCATCCGCATATTTATGTCCGTTCATTTCTATTGGAGTGAAAATGAATGGTACGCTGGCGGAAGCTATGACAGATTCAATGAGCGGCCCTTCAGCTAAGTACATCACAGCACCTCTATTTAAATTGGTTACAGTAACAATTAATGGAATTTGTAAATCTTCAATTCGCTCAGCACTAATTTCATTTTCCAATAATGTTTTTAGCCCATCAAGATTAAGTAGGCCATCAGTTGACCAGGGAATTTTTGAATAGCCAAAGAGATCTTTCTCTTTTAATAATTCATGTGTTTCTTCGGGAGATTTACCATCTGCAATGAATATGCCGGCTAGTGAGCCGGCACTGGTTCCAGCAATGATTTCCGGAATGATGCCCTGCTCGTTCAGCGCTTTTAAAACTCCTAAATGAACAAATCCTCTGGCACCACCACCACCAAGCGCTATGCCTACTTTGTAGGTTTTGCTCCTGGATTTAAGGCCTAATTTCTCCTGAATGTTTTTAAGGTTCATTTTTGATTATTAAAATGGTTAGATGGCATGGGAGGAATAAATCAACCTCTCATTATCACTGTGTAAATATTTCCCGCGTTCCTTATGGTGAAGATAGTTTTTGGTCCTTGTAATCGCGAACAGATCCATTTTTATTCAACCCTTTCAATTAATAAATAAATGCCTTCCCGAATATGAAGCTGAGACTTATACTACCAAATCAACCTGGTTAAATGATAGCGACATCGGGCAATTTCTTTCACAATATCGGGAATGTATTTCTCATTTTGAGAAAAAGTCATTTTGATAATATACTGTAATTAACTGATAATCAGAAGTATATATGGCAATGCTGATTTGGTCCATAATTGGTAGAACCAATAGGGAATAAAAGATAAAGCAACATGGAAAAAATTGAATTATTTGACCAAAAACACCCAAAATCACTAAAATCCATAGTGAAAATGATAAATATCGCATCCTGTTTGACAGGCATCTTCCTATTGTCTGGTTGTCATCAATCTTACTATTCGGCTACTATGAAAAATCAAATGAGACATGGTGGTGAAAATAAGGAAGTGGCTGATTTATTAGTAGACTTAAATGATTTCGTAATTCTTAATAATAATCTGAACACTTTAGCTCAAGACAGGGCGGTTAAAAAGGATACCTATCTTATGGCCCAGCAGTTGGAGAAGAAATTTGATCGTCTGAGATCCGACCTTACACTTAAAGCAGTTGCCCGGAGAGTTGCATTGCCAGAGGAACTGAGTGATGAAAATGATAAATATTATCAAAAGATTTTTGCACTTGATGATCAGGCCTTTGACAAAGGCTATAGGGAGGCTATTAACCTGAAGTTGGAAGCGTTAAAAGAAAAAATGACTCAAATCAATGAAGATCCAATGGATGAATTTACTGCTAAGATTAGTGCAGAATACTTAGGTCACATTCGAGATGCATTTAAAATCATAAATGCCTTGCAATCATAGTCATCATTTGATTTCAAAGATCTGATTGAACCAATATTCAATATAAGAAGATATTAATCAATGCTAATGCGTTACGAAGCACTAATATTCATGAAAAACTCGATAAAAATATTGACAGTTGTATTACCACTTTTGTGGAGTGCCCAATCAAACGCCCAGTCCAATTGGGAACTTGGTGGCCGGTTTGGAGAACAAGTATCTATTGAAGCGACTATTCCGGTAGGACCTTCACCAAGATTACACCCGGCAGTTTATCTGGATAGAGTAGGTGTCGCCACCTACTTTGATTGGTTGTTTGCACTTGATGGTGCTCCAAATGGATTGAAATTCTACCCGGGTTTTGGTCCCGAGGTCTATTTAGAAGGGCGCTTTGATCTTAATGTAGCAGGTGACTTCGGAGTTGAGTATTCTTTTGACTTCCCCTTATCAATTGGTTTCGATTGGAGACCTGGTTTCCGGTTAACTAATGATGTAGATTTTAATTCTAATAACTGGGGTTTCATCGCTCGTTTTCGCTTTGGTGAAGGCACTTCATTTAGAAGAGTAAATTAGTATTAAGGAAGATCCTTTAGTATTAAGGAAGATCCTTAAAATTCGTAGGTAAGCATTTAGTGAGCTGGTTTTTTTATGCCTATTCTCCGGATGTTACGCTTTTCTCCCTAAAGATTGAGACTGATAACAAGAATGAAGTGCGTTATGCCAATAACCTGGCTATTCAAAAACCTATCATCCACCAAGTTTGTCACTATTGTGTAGAAAAATCTCTACACAATTTTCAAATCTCACCTGTATTTTCAATACAATATTAATTTATATTACTGTATATCAGATACTTACAGGGTATATTGATTTTTGGATCGAATTTTTCTCTTATACAATCAAAACAAGAATTATGAAAAATTTGAATACAATAATATTGTATGCTGGCATCTTACTCATTATCAGCTCATGTGTAAGTAATAAAAAATATCAGGAACTGATAGTTCAAAGAGATGCCGCAACTGATGAGGTTGCTAAACTTAAAGTAGCCAGTGATTTCCGTGATTACAAAATAAGCGATGTGCAGTACAACAAGGCTATGGCAATGGATAGTTTAAACAATCTATTGAAAGAGGAGAATCAACGCCTTGACCTGGTAGAAAACGATATAAAAAACGCTTTGGGAATACCTTTACCCAAAGGCATTTCAATAATTAGAAATTCAGATAACATCGAAGTCAACTTTGATGAGCAAATTTTGTTTCCAATTGGGAAGACCGAACTAAACCCTATTGGCACAAATGTTCTGACCAAATTCGCCAAAGCTTTTCAAAACGCAGAGATACAACTTGACTTAATGGTTGTAGGTCATACGGATGACCAGACTTACCAGGTAGAGAATTTTGATAACTGGGATCTTTCCTCTCAAAGATCACTCAATGTGGTTAGGCTATTGCAACAAAGTGGTGTCAATCCAAAGCAGCTCATTGCAGCTGGCAGAAGTCAATACGATCCGGCTAAACCAAATACTAATGCGACAAATAGGGAGAGTAACCGGAGAGTTGAGATTATTCTACAACCACTGGTCAGTCCTTTGGATAATTCGCTGGAAGTCCTCAGTAGAAATAAGTCGTATTAAATAATCTACAGTCCGGGTATAAGTCCAAACTTCAAATGGATCTTAAAATCCTTCCAAAGGTTAGTGATACCTTTAGGAAGGATTTCGTATTATGACAGAAGAACGCAAAGAATTAAAAAAACTAATTAATCGTCCTAAAGAAGTTGAGGAAATATTAAGAGAGCAATTGGACGCCAGCCTCCGCGAGCACAATCGATCTAATCCGGCATTATTCATTTCTGCATTTGCAGGAGGATTAGAGGTTGGTTTTAGTGTGTTCCTGATGGGCATAGTAACCACCTTGTTTCATCACCAAATCTCTCCAGAAAGCCTTCATGTCATCCTCGCCTTTTGTTATTCCATTGGCTTCATCTTTGTCATCATTGGCCGTTCAGAACTTTT
>JAJCYL010000145.1 GCA_029262955.1 Cytophagales bacterium
TAGTTAGCGTGTTTTATTATTCTGATTTTATTTAGCCTTAATCTGTACTCCTTCCAATTTATCGACAACCGGTCGATCGTCCCTGTTGGATAGTACCCAGGCAGTATAGTATACTAAGCGTGCTCTTTTGGTTAATAAATCGAATTCTATCTTGTCTATAGTATCCGTTGGCTGGTGGTAATCCTCATGGGTTCCATTGAAGTAAAAAATGATTGGAACATTATTTTTTGCGAAATTCCAGTGGTCGGAACGATAGTAAATTCTGTCTTTATGATTTTCATCATTGTAAGTATAGTCCAGATCAAACTTTGTGAAAGTTTCATTTACTTGCTCGCTAATTTCATGCAATTCTGTTGATAATCGATTGGAACCAACCAGGTAGATGTAGTTTGGGTTTTCTTCATGTTGCGGATCCACTCTCCCTATCATATCAATATTTAGATCTACTACAGTGTTTGCCAACGGAAATATTGGATGCTCTGCATAATATTCAGATCCCAACAATCCTTTCTCTTCACCAGTTACCAGCATAAATAGCATACTTCTTCTGGGGCCATTGCCATTTTTCTTTGCTTCAATAAATGCTTCAGCTATTTCCAATACCGCGGATGTTCCTGAACCATCGTCGTCAGCTCCATTATTGATATTGACTCCTCGCTTTCCTATATGATCATAGTGGGCAGTAATTACCACTAGTTCCTCTTTCTTATCCGACCCTTCAAGATATCCGAGTATGTTCTCAGTTGGAATCGATTCGCTATCTCTTGTTGATTGATAGGTAAATGAAGACTGTTTGATTTTTTTGAGTGAGCCAGATTCAGCCGACGCTTTCAGTTTTTCAATTTTGGTTCCTGTAATTTGTTCTGCAATCGCAGCGGAAATAATATACGTCCCATCACTTTCGTCTGGAGCGCTTAAGCCCATCCGTGTTCTCATAAAATATCTATTTCCGGTGCTTATTACCTGTTGGAAGGTGTCGGGCGTATCTGCCGCTACTATCACGGACAACCTGGCTCCTGCATTTTCTGCTCTGGTCATAATGCCTCTCCATTCGTTGTATCCGCAACCGAGGCAGTTGGCTAAAATGGCTTTGTCTTTTACATTCACCTTTGCTAAATCCTCAATTGTGCCATTTCCTGCAAAAACCAGCCCAATTGTATTCTCCTTATCCATATGTTTTTTTCCACTATAAACTATGTCCTCCCCGCTTATTAATTTTTTACCATTCACCATGATGTAAGTAGAGGCTGGCTCGCTTCTATCTAAATCAAATCGTTGATAGTAACTCATACCTCCTTTGGTAGGTACCACGGGCTCTAACCCTATTCTTCGGAAGTGGTCCGCAATGAAAGCGGCAGCCATTTTTTGTCCCCTTTCTCCCGTTTCTCTACCTTCCATGGCATCAGATGCTATTATGGACAAATGATCAGATAAATCCTCTTTAGTAATAGTTTCGGCAAATTTGTATGCATTCTCGTATTGAGCTTTGGTTGAGAAATAAGACAAGAGCAATAAAAGAAATAGCGAATTTTTCATATCAATGTTCAATTAAAATCAAATGTATAGAAAACGATAGAATGATTTATCAACGTATATCCATGACTCAGCAAATCGACATCAATATCCTCTCATTATTATAAATTCCTTATATTTCTCACTCCAATACTACAATTATGAATAGTAGTTTTAGTTTGGGGGTTTGTTTAACAATTCCCTTGCTTTTCATGGCCTGTTCAAAAGAGTTGATGATTAGCAATCCTAAAAGACCAACAATATCACCGTCACAATTGGCTGTTCATGGTGATTCAATCAATTTCAGTATCAATTCATCTGTCTTACCCAGTACGCTTTCCCAAAATGCTATCTATAAGTTAACTCCAAAATTTACTTATGATGAGGACGAAATTGTGCTGGAACCATTGGAATTCAGGGGTTCCAAAAAATCTCAAAGCCTTGAAAAACGCTATTCCATTCCTTATTCATCCGGTATGGAAGATGGTAGGGTTGAAGTCTTTGGCGATTTCGTAGACACGAAGTCTGGAGAGAAAGTAGCCTACCGGCTTCCACTATTATCTTCCCACGGAGTAGTTACTACTTCCCAACTGCTTGAAGAAGTTTATACGGCAGCTTATTCATCCCAGCCCACATATTTCAATAAAAGAGATACACTCCGCTTGGATTACATATTCAGCATTGGTAGCCATGAAATTGTATCAAATGCTATTAATAATGCACTTAATAAGAGGTTGGATTCTTTAATCTCCTCAGACAACATCATTCTTGGTAGTCGGGTCATTGGAACACACTCTCCCGTGGGATCAGATGAAACAAATAGGGTGCTCTCTCAAAAGAGAGCGGCTGAAGTGAAGAAAATTTACGACGTAAAAATTGTAAATCACCCTTCCACGGACCTAGACAGGTTGGGTATAGAGTTAGACGTGGAATTCAATTCCTGGTCCATTTTCATTGAAAAACTCAAAACGACCAACTTGTGGGAAAGGGATCGAGAAGCTATATCGGAAATTACTTCTAACTCATATGATTACGAGACAGTCAAATCTAAACTGTTGGCCCTTCCGGATATTGGTGCCATATCGAGGGAAGTATTTCCGAAACTTCAAATGTCGAGGATGGAGATCGCCTACGGTAGAACATTTGATTCCAGGCAAGAATTAAACGATACAATTGATCGTATCATAAGTGAGCCTACCCTATCACATCATACATTAACGGATATTCTTGACATAGCCCAATTAGAAACTAATGGTAGGCGTCGAATCGAAATATATGAATCTGCTGCTCAAAAAGGAAGCTCCTGGCAATTATACAATGACTGGGCGGCGACTTACCTGGATTCTTATCGATTGTGGAACTCAGACCTTGGTAATCAACATTTATTAAATGTAAATGACTTGCTTAAGCAGTCGTTGGATTTGGAAGTTTCTCCAGAAGCAAATATTAATATAGGGATTGTCTATTCTATTGCAGGGCAATATGACTTGGCCTTTAAATATTTCGACCAGGCTAAGGTCAGTATCACTAGCGTTGATTCAAGATTAGGAAATCCTTATAGTGAATCTCGTGGTATTGCCGAGGTAAAAGCTGGTCATTATGTAGAAGCTGTGGCTCTATTAAATAATTCGACTGATTCTCGTACATACATAGCTCATAATAATGGACTGGCAAATTTACTGGCTGGCAAACAACAAAATGCTCTGCCACTTTTTGATAAAGCATTAAAGAATGGAGCTGATTCAGCCCACACATTATACATTCAGGCAATTGCCGCCAATCGGCTAAACAATCGAAACCTCACAACAAAATACCTGGCAAAAGCTTTTGAAATCAATCCTCGTTATAACGACTTCTTTCACCAGGATCACGAATTTGACAATATCAATAAAGTGTTGTTCCCTAGGTATGCAGACAGCTTGAAAAGACCTGTGAGAAGATTTAAAAAGCAAACTAATTATCGACTACCGGATAATTGACATAAAAAAACCCCGACTTAAAGCCGGGGTTTCTATGTTTACCTATATTGATCTTAGTTCGCTTCTTCCTGAACTACGACTTCCAATTCAATTTGACCTGAAGTGCCAGTACCAGGAGTGATACCAATTACCTGGATTAGGCCTTTCTTCGACCCTCCAGTTTTATCAGCATCAGTTGCAAAAGCAATTACGTCATCAACTGCTAGACTAGATACGTTAGCAGGATCAGTAGGTGCTGTACCAGCTTCATATGCCGCATCAATATCTGCAAAAGTCACAACCTCAAGAAACTCAGCGCTTGTCAAGGTGGTAGTTCTGAAGGTAATATCATTCAAAGAACCCCAACTGTCAGTTTGAGCACTAATTCCAGCATTCGAGTTGGTATCAAATGAAAGCGGAGATGCTAAATTCGCCCCACTTGAACTTCCTTCATAATAACCAAAATCAATACTTGCTGAAATAGGGTCTGAAGAATCGGTCACGTCAGATGGAGAGTAAGTTGTGCCAGCACTAGTTGAGAAGAAAGTTTTTGCAGACGATGGTAGACCAAGAGGAGCTGAAAGTAGTACTGTTGTATAAACACGAGCATCTGGCGATGCAGGCTCTTCTGTAATTACAGTCAAAGTTTCTGTGCTTGTAGTACCAGCATCTGTGTCGTCAGCAACCTGAATGGTAAAAGTCACAGTCTCTCCCTCTTCCGCTTCTACTAAGGTATATTCGAAAGTAGCCTCAAACGTAGGAGGGCCATCTTCTCCGGAAGTCTTTGTCTCAACAATTTCGTCAAACGGTTCACCGCCACTTTTCGTAATTCTTAAAGTGTTAAAACCACCATCAGCGGAAATATCGATGGTCGCACTAATCATATCACCGGCTTCTCCGGTATATGAGTTAGCATCATCAAAATCAGATGAAGTTATTGAAATAGAAGGAGCTAATACCTCCACAGGGTCGTCCTCCCCGCAACTGTACAGGAAAACAATGCTTCCTATAGCTAAAAGTTTCAAAAAGTAGTTGTTCAGTTTTGTCATTGTCATTTGGTTTAAGATTAAACGCCAAAAATATAAATATTGATATAATATTATTAATTAATTAATAATACATTTTCAGCATACTCACCTATCGACAAGAAT
>JAJCYL010000146.1 GCA_029262955.1 Cytophagales bacterium
TCAGAATATGAGAGCTAAGGACTCTAATACGCCCTTGGTAACCCGAACTACGATGAATGGTGTGGTATCCGGTAAGCAGTTGGCTTCCATGATTGAAGACTACGATTATGATGGTGGATTCAACATTATGTCGGTCAAAGGGAATGGAAAGGATTTGAAATACACTATTAATCAAACCATGATGAGGGTAGAATTGCCTTCAGCCATGGAAACCGGTGATCAATTCCAATTCGATATAGAATGGTGGTATAATGTCAACGATAGAATGTCTGATGGCGGAAGATCCGGATACGAATACTTCCCGGCTGATGACAATTATGTCTATACGATTGCTCAGTTCTTTCCAAGAATGGCCGTTTATGATGACGTAACCGGGTGGCAGAACAAGCAATTTTTAGGACGTGGAGAGTTTGCTGTCCCTTTTGGTAATTACAAAGTTAAGATTACTGTTCCCTCGGACCATGTTATTGGTTCAACGGGTGTGCTTCAAAATCCTAAAGATGTATTGACGTCGGATGAAATGAAACGATTTGAGCAGGCCAAGACATCTTTTGATAAGCCGGTGATTATCGTGAAAGAAAATGACGCTAAGAAGAAGGAAAAATCAAAGTCATCTGAAAAAGCAACCTGGGTATATCATGCCGACAATGTGAGAGACTTTGCTTTCGCCAGTTCAAGAAAATTCATTTGGGATGCTATGGCAGTTAAGATTGGGGATGGCAGTGGTAGCAGGAGTACCGAATTTGCCTATGGTGGTTCAACGAGGTCGTCAAGAGGGGCTCAAACTAGTTCTGGTGGAACCAATTATAAATATCCTCTTGCAATGTCTTACTACCCAAAAGAAGGCAACCCACTTTGGGAAAAAGAGTCAACCAAAGCGGTTGCGAATACGCTGATTACTTATTCCAAACACACCATTGATTATCCTTATCCTGTAGCCATTTCGGTTCATGCTGCGTCCATTGGCATGGAGTATCCAATGATCTGCTTCAATTTTGGCAGGCCGGATGCTGATGGGTCATATACCGATCAGAAGAAATGGGGGATGATAGGGGTAATTATTCATGAGGTAGGACACAATTTCTTCCCAATGATTATCAATTCGGATGAGCGTCAGTGGACCTGGATGGATGAGGGGTTAAATACTTTTGTTCAATCGCTGACAGAAAGAGAACACTATCCGACCAAACCTTTAAGACGCGGCACAGCAGCCTCCATTGTACCCTATATGAAAGGTGATAAGGAAAATATCAGGCCAATCATGACTAACTCAGAGCAGATTCTTCAGTTTGGCAACAATGCTTATGCCAAGCCAGCAGCTGCCCTTTGGATACTTCGAGAAACAGTGATGGGGCCTGAACTGTTTGATTATGCGTTTAAGGAGTATGCCAGACGATGGGCCTTCAAACATCCGGCTCCTGCAGATTTATTCCGAACCATGGAAGATGCCTCCGCAGTTGACTTGGATTGGTTCTGGAAAGGATGGTTTTATACGACTGACAATGTGGACATGTCAATTGATAATGTGAAGTGGTTTAAAATGGATCTGGAAGAGGAAAGCTTTGAAAACAGGGCGCAGGGTCAAATCGCGAACCAATCTGGTGAGAGCAAACCTACTACTTTTGAAGAGGCTGCGGAAACTTTCAAGTTTAAAGATTCTGATTCCAGGGAATATGGTGAATTCATGAACCGGGTGGACAATGAATCCATTAAGAGACGTAATGCCGATAAAAACTTCTATGAGATAACCTTTAAGAATAAAGGAGGTTTGGTCATGCCAGTTATCATCAAATGGACTTACAAAGATGGCACCAAAGAGATTGAACGACTACCTGCAGAAATTTGGAGAATGAATGAGGAGCAGGTCACTAAAGTGTTTGCCAAGTCTAAGGAGGTAGTCAATATCCAACTGGATCCATACAACGAAACTGCCGATACTTATACTGAAGATAATGTCTTCCCTAAGGCAGATTCGCAATCGAAGTTTAAGGAATTTAAGAGTAAGAATTAATAGAATTGCTGTTCGGGATTTGTAATATTTCAATTTGCTATCCTTGCTATTCGGGATTTGTAATCCCGAACTATCCTTCTTGGATTCTTAGTTGCTCTTCGGGATTTGCAATCCCGAAGTATCCCTTCCAGGACTTCTGATTGTAGTATGGAATTTTCGGATTGCAAATCCGAAAAAGCGACAGGTAAGAATTAATAGAATTGCCATTTGGGATTTTAATCTTTTACTATCCTTCTTGGATTCTTAGTTGCTCTTCGGGATTTGTAATCCCGAAGTATTTCCTTCCAGGGCTTCTGATTGTAGTATAGAATTTTCGGATTGCAAATCCGAAAAAGCGACAGGTAAGAATTAATAGAATTGCTATTTGGGATTTTAATCTTTTTGCTATTCGGGATTTGTAATCCCGAACGGCTTTCAATACTATTCTGATAATATGGGAGTGTTTTTAAAAGCCTCCCTTGGTCTAAGATTCAGTGTCTGAAACATTTTCTTATCAGCATCAACTTCCGGGTTAGGGGTGGTTAATAATTTATCTCCTGCGAAAATTGAATTGGCTCCTGCCAGGAAACACAGTGCTTGTTCTTCAACGGTCATTCGAATTCGTCCGGCCGAGAGACGAACCATTGCTTTTGGCATTATAATCCTGGCGGTGGCTATCATTCTGACCATTTCCCAAACGGAGACTTTTTCCTGCTCTTCAAGTGGAGTTCCTTCTACCGGCACTAAAGCATTTACAGGAACTGACTCGGGATGTTCCGGTAGATTAGATAAAGTGTGAAGCATGCCAATTCTGTCTTCTGTGGTTTCTCCCATTCCGATAATGCCTCCTGAACATACCGAAATCTTAGCATTCCGGACATTTTCCAATGTTTCAAGACGATCATCATAGGTCCTGGTTGAGATTATTTCGCCATAGAACTCTTCACTGGTATCGAGGTTATGGTTGTAAGCATACAAACCGGCTTCTTTTAATTTCATGGCTTGTTCATCAGTTAGCATTCCGAGGGTACAGCAAACCTCCAGCCCCATCTTATTGACACCCTTTACCATTTCGAGCACCTTGTCAAAATCACTATTGTCCCGAACTTCCCTCCAGGCGGCTCCCATACAAAAGCGAGTACTTCCCGAATCCCTGGCATTCTGTGCATTTTCGAGCACTTCTTCAACATCCATTAATTTGTGTACATCAACGTCTGTGTGGTAGCGTGCTGCCTGTGGGCAATAAGAACAATCTTCCGGACAACCACCTGTTTTTACCGAAAGGAGAGTACAAACCTGCACTTCTGATGGATCATTGATTTCACGATGAATGGTACCCGCCCTATGAATTAAGTCCAATACTGGTGAATGAAAGATCTCACTAATTTCCTCCTTTGTCCAATCGTTTCTAATAGTCATCGTCTCTATTACTAAATTGTCACCGTTAATTTATATCAAATTCAAAAGGCGTCCTGGCTTGAATGCCTTGATAACTCTGAATTTTCTTTAGGATTTCGTTGTAAGGAGTAAATAGTTCAAACTGATTACCGAATATTCGTGACTGAATCTGACCTCCAAAATCAGCGATGAATTCTTCCAAAAAACTCTTCTGTTCAGGATAATAGGCTACCTGGTATTCATCGAGATCTGCACTGTTGGCTGCAATTTCAATGGCGTCGTTGAAACTACCTAAGACGTCAACCAATCCATTGTCAAAGGCCATTGTGCCAGACCAAATACGGCCTGAAGCCACATCCGCAATAGCTTGTTGACTGACATTTCTTCCTTTTGCAGCCTTTGCAATAAACGTTGCATAGCTCTTTTCAACTTCATTTTGAATGATCTCCCTCTCCTGTTCACTAAGTGATCGTGTCACGGTAAATATATCAGAGTATTCACCGGTGCGAACTACATCATGCGTGATACCAATTTTGTCGTTTAAAAGAGGCCCAAAGTTGAACCACATCCCGAAGACACCAATAGATCCGGTCAGGGTCGTGGGATGACTTACGATTGTATCACATGGCATGGCCAAATAATATCCACCTGATGTGGCATAATCAGACATCGATGCAATTACCGGCATTTGTTCGGTTGCCAGGCTTATTTCTCTCCAAATTGCATCAGATGCAAGCATTCCTCCACCGGGGGAGTTGATCCGAATAACCATCGCTTTTACCCGATCATTCTTCCTCAATTTTCGAATTGTGGAGGCAAATTTTTTGGAACCCACCTGGTAATTGTTGCCCTTTCCACCCATAATTTCACCTTCTGCTACAACAACCGCGATTCTGTCCCTTGGAAGATCGGCGGTTAACTTCCAATTGCGATAATAATCATCTGTGGCTATGAAATTGATTGGATCGTCAATTTCTACACCCAGTGATTTATTTATTTTTTCAAGGACCTGATCGGAATAATATAAATCAGATATCAGATCGTGCTCTTTAGCTTTTTTGGCATTGGTTACCAGCATAGAATTAGCAATTTCCATCACCTTATTCTTGTCCAAATTGCGAGCTGTCGCAATGTCTCCAATTAATTCATCATTTAAAGAGGTCAACCACTCTTCGAGTTGTAGTCTGTTTTCTGCACTAAGATCTTTTCTGATAAAGGGTTCAATTGCACTTTTGAATTCCCCAACACGGAAAATTTGGGGCTCAATGCCCAACTTATCCAGTGCACCTTTAAAAAAAGAGACATTGGCACTGAGCCCATTAAATTCAATAGAGCTTTCAGGATGGAGATAAATTTCATCTGCTACAGACGCCAGATAATAACCACCTTCACTCATGAACTCCCCATAAGCGTAAACAAACTTTCCAGATGATTTGAAGTCGATAATTGCCTCTCTCAATTCACGCAGTGTGGCAAATCCACCACTGAACATCCCAGTGCTTATGAAAAGACCTTGAATGCGATCATCATCCTTAGCCTCATTAATCGCTTTGACAGAACTTAATAATCCTAATGGGAGCACATCATCGTCAAAAATTTGAGTGAATGGATCATCTGGTATTTGTTCATGTATCTCACCTTTAAGATTTAGGAGAAGAACGGAATTGTCCTCGACGGCCACTTGTGTTTCCGATGTGGCGATGAGAAATCCTATAAGCATAAAAAAGCCAAAAAAGGACGCTACTGCGAAGAATATGAGTCCAACCAGGACGGCCAGTACATTTTTAATGAAATCCATTGAAGATTCTGTATTTCTGAGCCGACAAATCTAATCAGAATGACCCAGAAGGATAATTTTTCGGCGTAATTTCACGCAAATGAATGAGCTCGTTTATCTCTTGTTGGGAAGTAACCTTGGTGACAGGGAGGCTGTATTGCGTCAGGCGGTCGATGCGCTTGTCTCAAAAGGATTTTCCATAAAAAAGAACTCTGCCATATATGAAACTCAACCATGGGGAATTACAGATCAACCGGTGTTTCTAAACATAGTACTTGCCGGAAAATGGAGCTCGTCTCCAGATGAACTTTTGGTACTTTGTCAGCAAACAGAAATTCAGCTTGGTAGGGTTAGGACCGTTAAATGGGGCGAGAGAATATTGGACATTGACATTCTTTATTTTGGTAGTACGATGGTAAGTACGGAGAATTTAATGATACCTCATCCTGGAATCCCGGGAAGAAGGTTCACCCTAATTCCGCTAAATGAAATCGCCAGCAAGAAAGAACATCCTGTATTGAAAAAGTCCACAGCGGAATTACTGGAGCTCTGTGAAGACGATATAGGAGTTAAAATTTATTCCGAATTTTAGGATATGGATTGGATTAATGCCCTTCTAATTTTAGGCACAGGCTTAATTGCCGGTTTTGCCAACACAGTTGCAGGCGGCGGATCCCTTCTCTCTTTACCGGTATTAATTTTTCTCGGACTGCCTCCGGTCATGGCCAATGCCACAAATCGGGTGGCAATTCTTTTTCAAAATGCCTTTGCGGTACGAGGGTTTCAGAGTAAGGGAGTTAATGCATTCCCGTACGCGTACTGGTTATCTGGATCCGCCCTAGTTGGGGCGGTGGTTGGAGCCAAACTTGTGGTAGAGATAGATGGCGAATTGTTTAACAAGATTTTGGCAGTTGTAATGATTGCTGTGATTGCGGTCACCGTCTTCAAACCACTTAAGAGTGTGGACTCATCTGGCGAAAAACTAAGTCCAAGAGCGCAGGTGATTGGCACCATTGCTTTCTTTTTTGTTGGAGTTTATGGAGGCTTTATTCAAGCAGGCGTTGGATTCCTGGTAATTGCAGTTTTGTCGAGTATTAATAATTTTTCCCTGGTAAAGACAAACAGTGCCAAGGTATTTGTCATCATGATTTATTCGGTAGCTGCCCTGGCAGTATTCATCTATGAAGATGTCATTCATTGGACCTATGGCCTCGTACTTGCAGTTGGCAACTCAGCCGGAGGGTGGTTTGGCAGTCGCTGGCAGGTGGATAAAGGAGACCAATATGTACGGATATTTTTGATTGTGGCCGTTAGTATTATGGCAGTTAAACTGTGGTTTTTTTAATAAACAACAATCCCATAAGGGATTTTTTTCAACCAGCGCACCCCCCGCTATCAATATCGACGTAATCTGATACTCCAGATCCGTCGTTGGCCGTAGCAGTAATCCTTGCTACACCAATAATATTTTTGGTAATAGAGACTGATCCTGAAGATGGATTGACGGATACGAAAGTACCGCCACTCATGACACTAACACTCCAAGAGAAGCTATTATTTGTTGCATCTGATGGAAGAGCAGAAGTGAACAAGGAAAAGTTCAGATCGCTACATCCATCAATATTCAAAATTTTTCCCGGTATCTCTAGTCCATCACTGTCTCTAATGGAAACACTGGTCACCAAAATAGGATTGACGGTAAACTCAGTATTGGCACTTGGGCCGTCGAGCGAGGTGGCAACAACTCTTAAACCTGTACAACCATCGTTAGGAATCTCACCGGTTACTATCCCATTCTCATCGACAGTTGCCTTGTCCGGTGATGCAGCCTTTGTCCGACACATTCCATTGTCAAATTCTTCAATAGTCCAGGTGATCGTTTGATCACTGGCATTGGCCGGTAAAATGGTTGCCTCCATTTGCCTGGTTTCATCAACATCTAAGGTAAATGGAGACGATGGGTCCAAAGTTACACTTGTAACTAAAACCTTTACCACATGTACATCGGCCATTGCAGTCAGTGCTCCATCCGCTGTAGTTGCTACTAGAGCCAGTCCACAAGCATTACATTCACTGACTCCGGTAACTACTCCGGTTGTTGCGTCCACAATGGCATAAGTTTCGGGGTCTCCATCAATGTGCGTCAAGCTCCAGCCAACATTTTTATTGGTAGCGTCAGCAGGTGTTATGGTAGCAATTAACTGACCGGTTTCACCAATATTGACTGATAATGAAGTCAAGTCCAAAGTGACTCCGGTAACTGCAATATTTGTGACTGTGATAGTAGTTGAAGCAGTAAATTCACCATCAATGGTCTTTACCATAACGACTACCTCGCCTGCAGATATTGCAGTCACTAATCCAGCATCACTTACGGTTGCTATATCTTCAGCCGCGGTTTCAGCTTTTGTTCGTCCTGCAGGTAAGGAGACAGACCAGGTTAAAGTCTTGACAGTCGCATCTTCAGGTGTAACAGTAGCGGTGAGTTGACTGGTTGCACCCACTTTAAGGTCCAAAGTTGTATTGTCCAAACTTACTCCTGTTACCGCAATAACGTTGGCAATGACATTCACAGTCACCGTTGCCGATAAGTCAGTATTTGCTTCGGTTGCGGTCACTGTTGTTGTGCCCACACTTTCTGCTGTTAACGTATTACCGCTTACACTGACTATGGTTTCATCTGCAGATAAAAATGAGATTTCTGCGAGGTCTCCATCGGTACCAGAAATATTGATTTGTTCATCCAGATTAATACTAAATCCCTCTTTGACTTCAATTGTGCTTCCTTCAAAAGAAATACCGGAAATATCTATGCCGTCGTCATCATCGTCATCATCACCACAGCCAAGGAGCGCAAGGGATATGAGAATAATGAAAGAATATAGCTGGGAGTATTTTATTTGATAGCACATACGGGAGAATTTTAAATCTAATTTACTCCAATTAGGACTAAATTGATAATAACATGCACTTTATTATGAGGCAAGTAGTAAAGTGACCTAATTGGATGCAAGCAATCATAAATGCGCTTTATTCTGATTAATAGCGAAGCTGAAACCTGTTTGAGTTAACTACCGGCCTAGTATCTTGCGTGTATGAATTGGAAAGAAATTCGAAATAACTATCCACTAATAACTAAATATACTTACCTGGACAATGCAAGAACGGGTGCCATTTCTACGGGTACTGCTGATGCATTAAAGGAACATATAGATGACTTCCTAATTGATGGTGCGCTCCATAGAGAGCAATGGATCGAGGTCAGGAAATCAGCCAGAAATAAAGTGGGCGAGATTTTGGGTAGCCAAAGTTCAGAAATTGGGTTTCTCACTGATGTTTCAACCGGAATGAGTCTGGTAGCTGCTGCCATGAAGAAGTACAAGAAAGTGCTGTTAATTGCTGACGACTTTCCCTCTGTTGGCATTCCCTGGATACGATCCGGATTTGAGATCACCTGGATTAAAAAGGAACATGACCTTACCATTGATTTTGAAAAAATTGAAGAAGCACTTAAGGGTGGAATTGACATACTCTCGATCAGCTGGGTGCAGTATAATTCCGGTTATAAGATCGATTTGGATATTCTGGGTGATTTATGTTTAAAATACGAGACTAAACTAATTGTTGACGGGACACAGGGATTCTGTGCACTACCTGTTATACCAGCTAAATCCAAAGTGCATGTTTTTGTGTCGAGTGCATTTAAATGGATGACGTCCGGGTATGGTATCGCAGTCATCTATATCGATCCTGAATTAAGAAAGGACTTGGCTTTTGAAGCAGGCGGTTGGAACAGTTTGGTAGATTTTTTCGGATCATGGGAGAGTGCTGAAAATTACAAAGACACTGCGGAGTTTATAGAATTAGCACATCCAAAGTATGCTAATCTCATTACATTAAACCATGCTTTGAGAGAGTTGCAGGAAATTGGGTTAGCTAAGATTCATGAGCGGGTAACAAACTTGTCGAAGTACCTACAATCAAACCTTGAAAATGCAGGCATCGAAACTTTGTCCAACTTCTCTGATACTGAATGCTCGGGTATTCGATTGATGAGAGGCAACAAGGACATATTCAACAAACTGGAGTCAGAGAATGTCAAGGTCACTTTTAGAGAAGATTATTTTAGAGTGGCCACTCACTTTTACAATGAAGAGGAGGATATTGATAGGTTGATTGACTCAATAATGGGATAGTCAGTCCTTCCAGAAAGAAGTGTTGGTTAGCTCTAAATTTACTTTCGCTGGATGAAGAACTTTCTAATTATAGTTAACCCAGGAAAGGGACTCCATAAAATTACAGAACGGGTCTGCGCTACAATTGAGGGTAAAGGGCATACATCACAGGTATTGTCTCAATTGGATCGGAGTAGCCTGGATGGCTACTCGGATATCATTCTGATCGGTGGAGACGGAACATTGAACTATATCATTAACCAGTTACCAACTTTTGAATTGCCAATCGGTATAATTCCTGCTGGTAGTGGCAACGATTATGTCAAAGCACTAAATATTGGAAGTAACCTGGTCCAGCAAATTGAGATTGCCATTGATGGTACTGCCATTTCGGTTGATTTAGGAAGTTGCAATGAGAAGCTCTTCCTAAATGGTTTTGGGTTGGGCTTCGATGGCCAGATTGCTAAATCTTTCGAGGAGAATAGAACAATACTGAGAGGCCATGCAGCCTATTATTACCATGTTGTAAAAACTTTGGCTGGATTTCAGCCACGTCCATTGAAGTTTTCGATTGATGGAAAGGAATTTGATGATAAAGTACTACTACTCACAATAGGAAAAGGAACCACATTTGGAGGAGGATTCAAACTTACTCCTCATGCCGATCTTGAAGATGGCCAATTTGCTATAAGTATTATTCGTGACCTTAAACCACTCAAGAGATTTTTAAATATTCACAGACTTCAGCAAGGGTCCCACGACAATTTAGAGGAAGTGCAATTTCTGAAAGGCAAACACATCACAATTGAACCTCAGCCTAATCTAACTGCACACATTGACGGTGAATTAATTGGTAGTCCTCCTTTTGGGATTAGGGTTTTGCCAGGAAAGCTAAGAATAAAGGTCTGTCCAATTTAGGGTTATCTGACAACCGATGCTCCGGACCATGAACCTCCGTGAGGCCTAAGTTTTTCTATGGAGCTCAAAGGGATTCTTTTCACTTCCCTGGAGTTGAGTTTTTCAACCACCAAATCGCAAAGTGCTAAGAAATCACTTGCGATGTTGCTCTGTGGATCGCCCGAATTTCTCACGAACCTACGGTCTGAGGTTTCATTGATCTGGACAGCATTTCGAACAGTTTTAGTGATAAGGAATGATCCAAAAATGCGTTTAGCAACCTGGACCATTTTTCGATGATACAAAAAATTCCTTCTGTATCTGTTCAAAAAGATCCCAAGGACATTAATTGGTTTCGTTTTTTCCATTTCCCTGATATATCTCAGTAGTTTCACTGCGCCCTTTAATGAAAAAACGTCAGGAGTGGCAGGGATCAATAGGTTATCCGAACTGCTTAAAACAGCTTTTACTGTTTTCCCAAAGTAGGATGGGCAGTCGATCAGAACAATGTCATAGTTCATTTTGACACGCTCCAACAATCTTTGTAAAATAACAGATCCGAACTCAATAAATTGGCTATTGGATTCTAGTTCTATCATGTTGTAGTGACCTGGGATAAGGTCTAACCTCCCATTCACCTTAATTGGCAGAATAGTTGGAATACTATTGTGCACAAATTCTTTGAGGTAGGCATATACATTATTCTTACTCTTACAATTAAGAATGAGAGCATTTGATAGGTTACATTGTGGGTCACAATCTATGACCAACACTTTGTATTTCCTAGACCACCCACATGCCAGGTTGAAGGCAGAAGTAGTCTTTCCAACTCCTCCTTTGAAGTTGTAAATGGCAATTGTGTTGTTCATTTTTCATTAGAGCTGGTTGTCTCAAATAGAGACATCTCAAAAAGATACCAAAAATTCTTGTAATATTAATCCCGTTGCTGTAATGAATGTAACCTCAATTCTCTTGATGGCTCGTCTTTCGACTCTGTCTATTTAACCTTATGTAGTACCAGATCACCATTCCAACTAAGAAAAGAGAGATAAACTGACTGTGTGTGAGATAATTTTCAATGATGTAACCTCTTGTTTCATCTCCCCGAAAAATTTCTATAACCCCGCGTCCAAAAGCATAAAGAGCGATATATATCAGGAATAGTTGGCCACTGAATCTCTTGTGTCTTTTAAACATCAATAGAATTATAAGGATAGATAACAGCAGGGCAATGCTGTATAGCTGAGTGGGGTGAAGATGTTGATCAAGGGGAGCCTTAGCTAATTCATTGGTAAACTCGATATAAATGCCGCCATCCGTTGGTAGGCCATAGCAACAACCTGCTAAAAGGCATCCTGTTCTACCTGAGGCATGAAGGATTACTGTTCCAACTGCCAATATGTCTAAGAATGGGAGCAGGGGTAGCGATTTTTTCCTGAAATACCAGATGACCGAGGGAACAGCAAAGAGTAAAGAGCCATAGAATACAAAGCCAGTTCTAAAATTCTTAAGCATATTTTCTGGAGGGAAAAAGTAGTACGACGGATCTTCCAGATAGTACAATAACTTGCCTCCCACAAATGCAGTAATAATGACGATACGGGCAAACGCCTGAATATTCTCAACCAGTATCCCCAGTTCTTTTTTAGCATGGTGCGATATATATAAATAGGCAAAGACAGCCCCTATCATTATCATTACTCCATAGCCATAAATAGGAAAGGCTATCCCGAAAAGTTCGAAGTCAAATAGAACGGGGCGCATGATGTTAAGAAGCGGGGCTGACGTTTTTGCCGAATAATGAAACCATATAACTTGTTATAATAACAACCAATGTTCCTACGGGATTAAGCCATAAATAAGAAACACTTTTGACATAGCCGGTAGGGCATTGAGTGCTAAATGCAGTTTGAATAAGTTCTGGAAGAAACAATAAGACGTGACCTGTTTCAGGATTTATATAAATGCTATCAACCAGGAAGACTGAAACTATGCCGGTGAGTAAACCGACAAATGCACCCGTGGCATTGACTTTTTTAATAAACAGGACAACAAATATTCCGAGAATGGAGCCGTAAAAATAGCTACCAATAAGGTTTACTAACTCAATCAGAGATTTGGTTTCACCAATTAACAAAGCGCCAAGTGTGGCAAAAGTTCCCCAGAAAACAGTAGAAATTCTGGTAAAACGCAGAAAGTGCTTATCAGAGCCTTCCCCTTTTTTCAGTCTTTGGTACCAATCTACTGTCGTACTGGCTGCCAATGAATTCAACCCCGAGTCCATGCTTGTAAAAGCAGCGGCAAAAATGGCTGCTATGATTAGACCAATAATGCCATTCGGCAATTCCTTTAGAACAAAATATGGTAAGACATAGTTGGTGTCATTTCGCACTTCACCATCCTGCCGGGTTAGAGATACGATTTGTTGATCCCGGTAATAATTACATTGATTATCACTATCTATGAAAGCCGTTCGGTGATTATCAGACTTTTCACCTAAATACTGATAAGCCATTTTTTCCCTCGCAGCCAGGGCAATTGAAAATTGTTTCTGATTTTCACTTCTATTAATTACCGCATCATTGCTTTCCGGGATGAAAAGCAGGGGAGCCGGGCTAAAAATGAAAAAGACATAGATCATGGCACCAATCAACAACATAAAGAACATCATTGGAATTTTTGCAAAGGCAGATAATATCAATGAGCCTTTGGCATGACTCAATGACTTAGCGGTCAAATATCTCTGTACCTGGGTCTGATCACTTCCGAAATAGGATAGAAAAAGAAAAACACCAGCAATTAAGCCACTCCAAACCGTATATTTTTGAGAAACATCAAATTTGAAATCCAGAATGTTGAGTTTTCCTAGCGTCCCGGCAAGGTGCAGGCTGTCCACAAACCCTACGTTTTCAGGTAATTTATAAATGATGAAAAAGAAGCAAAATACCAGTCCAGCAACCATAATAGCCAGTTGCTTTATATCTGTACGGATAACTCCGGTTATGCCACCAAAGAAGGTGTAAATAGTGACTGTAATTCCAGTCAATAAGATGGTAACGTATAAAGGGATGTTAAGAATTAGCGCTAAAACATAGGCTGGTGCAGCAATTACTGTCCCCATAGCCAGCCCTCTTGATAGCAAAAAGAGCATACTGGTGGTCAGTCTTACTTTGAGACCAAATCTTTGCTCCAGTACCTCATAGGCAGTAAAGATTTTAGCCTTGTAAAAGAATGGGACAAGTGTAACGCATAGAATGACCATTGCTATTGGAAGCCCCAGGTACATTTGCAAAAAGCTCATGTCATGCATGTAAGCAAATCCGGTGGTGGCTATGAATGATATTGCCGATGCCTGGGTTGCCATCACAGAAATGCCAATGGCCCACCAAGGCATGCTTCTATTTGCCAAAAGAAGTCCCTCAACACTTTGCCTGGAGCTAGATTGACGCAGACCATCCCACAGAGTGAATGCGAAAAATAAAACGATAATTGCCCAATCTAACCAGGTCATGGCGGCAAGTTAACACAAGGGTCATTTCTATGGGAATCAATCAACAGATTTAGTCTGTGGTCTGTCGTAGT